>NZ_JBFOKR010000003.1:116262-219640 GCF_047246645.1 Ferdinandcohnia jepli | reverse complement strand
CTTATCGACCGAGTTTCGGCTCCTCACACTTTCTCGGGCAGTTAGACCCGCTCTTATCGACCGAGTTTCATCTCCTCTCACTTTCTCGAGCGATTAGACTCTTTCTTATCGACCGAGTTTCAACTCTACTCGCTTCCTCGGACGAATAACCCAACATCAATCACTAACCTTATATAACCAATTGGCAGCACTAACGTATCTTACTTCTGGACATGTTTCTCCGATTGAATACTGAAAATTTATCTCTTGTAATACTATAAATGAAAACGATTCTCATTGTCAATTGTGTTTAAGAAGAAAAAAACGATACTTCATAAAGAAGTATCGCGCTGGTATTGTCATGAATAACGTGTTATAAATATTTGGTCATAATAAAGTCCGTTTGTTCCTCATCTCCCATGTAAAAAGAGTGAGTTCCCGTTTGCATAAATCCCATTCTCTTATAAAAAGCAATTGCATTCTGATTTTTTTCCCATACCCCTAACCAAATCTTCGTTTTATTCCCTTCGGTTGCAATTTCAAGCGCCTTATTAAGCAGATATTTACCAAGTCCATGCTTTTGAAATTGGCTCTTGATATAAATTCTTTCGACTTCAAGTGAATCATTACCCATCTCTTCAGTCTGTGCATCATTAGTATTAATCTTCACATAGCCGGCAACTTCATTAGTAAAATAAACAAAATAAAATTGTGATGAAGGATTTGATAATTCTTTTTCTAATTGTCTTGTGTTAAATGCCTTTTCCAAATAGGCAGTCATATTCTCTGGTGAATTTTGCTCCCTAAAAGTCTCATCAAATGTTTCATAACTGATTTCTTGTAGTAGTTGTAAATCGTCAAGATTACATTGTTTTATATGTATAGTCATGTATGTGATTCGCTCCTTTACAATCAATAAAGTCTTTTATTTCCCTTTTTTACAGATTCCCAGTCTATTTCTATGTTTTTTCTTACTCTTTTTAAAAGATTGACCATGGTCTCTACTTCTTCTTCAGTAAAACCCTCTAATGCTACTGTATTTGAGTGATTATTTTCTCTTATGATAAATGGATAAACAGTTTTTCCTTTTTCAGTTGGATAGAGTTTTCTTATTTTTTTATTATGAGTATCTTCTTTTTTCTCAATAAAACCATTCATCTCTAGTTTCTTTATAGCACGTGCTGCAGTTGTTCGATCCACTTTTATCATCTCAGCTAATTTTTCTTGAATGACACCTGGATTTTCACAGATCCGCACAAGATACAAATACTGCCCTTTTGTAAGGTCATGCTCTTTAAACTCAATATTACTAATAGAATCTAGAGCCCTTGCGATCATCCCGATTTCACGAAGAATATCCTTCATACCTAACTCCTCAGAATATATTTTGTTGCAAATGCAATAATATTGTAATTAAATATAACTCACTTTTGTTGTATTTACAACAAAATAGTTAACAAGTAAAAAGACTTAAAGGAATTTGCCCTCCAAGCCTTTGTAAATGACCTGATACAGTTTAGTAGTAACATATTTTGGTTTAATGCTCGTCTATTTTTACGATAATTCGATCCTAATGCTCAATATAAGCCGATCCCAATCATGATAATTTCGCTTATGCCCGATAAATAGATTTTATGCACAATAAGTTGATGTTTTGCATGATAAATAAATTTTATGCACGTTAATTTGAACTGATTGCATGTTAATTTTATTTTATGCACAATAGCTATTTTTCCCACAATATCGAACGACCAACCTACCCATCACATATTCTAAAACGACTAAGAAACGTACTAATACAATCCTCCAACGTTTCACTGTTTTAAGAAAACTTGTAAAAATAAAAACTACCCCAGATTAAGAATCCATTTTTATAATTCATCGAATATCTAGGATATCTCCACCTTGTAACGGTATGAAAAATATGGTAGGATACTAAAAATTTAGAGTTTTTCATGGGGGGAATCTTCATAATGAGAGACGTTACATTATCTGAGATCTTTAACCATCGAATTGCAAAAAAGTACTTGTCCCGCTCTGGGGTCGCTCATGCAATTGCTTGTGCATATCATGCTTTTAAATTAGCTAAACAGAAAAATGTGTCAGTGGATTTAGCAACTAAGGCTGCATTCTTACATGACCTGGGACATTACACTTGGTACAAAAATGGCAAGTGGGATTATGAGTTGTACAAGCAGAATGATATCCACGCCATAAAAGGGGCAGAAAGAGCGCATAAGTTATTAATTCGGTTGGGTGAAAATCCAATTAACGCGAAAGAAATTGCGATTGCTATTTTGTTTCATACAGATTCTTATATGCAAGAAAGTTTTATTAAGCGTACGCCACTTCAAGCAATCACAAAACTTGCAGATGAAATGGATGAGGAACCAGGAGGCCATCACCACTATCGTCAGATTGATGAGGAGAAAGCAATCAAGATGATTAAAAAACTTGATGATATGGTCGAGGAAGAGCTTAAGAGTTCATCTAACCATAAATAGTAAAATAGGCGTACTAAACGCCTATCTCACTAGTTATATACTATTAAAAATCAAAATTATCCGGATCTGGTCCAACACGAAGGTCTTGATTCAGTCCATGAATAACTTTCATTTTCTCATGTGTTAATTCAAAATCAAAAATACTAGCATTCTCAATAATCCGATGTTCTTTCGTTGACTTTGGAATTGTTACAACTCCGTTTTGTAAGTCCCAGCGTAAGATAACTTGCGCAACCGATTTATGATGCTTTTTCGCGATTTCTTGTAAAATTTCGTTATCTAGTAAATTACCTTGCATTAATGGAGACCAAGCCTCAAGCTGGATGCCGTTCTCCTGACAAAATGATTGCAGTTCTTTTTGAGTTAATCGTGGATGGTATTCTACTTGATTAACCATGGGGTTAATTTCTGCATCTTTTATCACATCTTCAAGATGATGAATTTGAAAATTGCTAACACCAATTGCCTTTACACGACCTTCATTATATAAATATTCTAAAGCTCTCCAAGCATCCTTGTATTTCCCTGCAACTGGCCAATGAATCAAGTATAAATCTAAATAATCTAAACCAAGTTTCCCTAAACTTTCTTCATAAGCAGCAATCGTTGATTCATATCCTAAGTCTGCATTCCAAACCTTTGAAGTTACAAATAGTTCTTCTCTTGAAATACCCGCTTCTTTTAAACCTTCTTTAATACCTTTTCCAACACCTTCTTCATTCTCATAAATCGCAGCGGTGTCTACACTGCGATATCCATGTTTTATAGCTGACTTTACAGCATTAACTAATTCAGGACCTTCCTCTACTTTAAAAACGCCAATTCCAAACCAAGGCATTTTCACACCATTATTTAAAGTTGTTGTATCTTGTAAATGTTTTCCTACCATTTTAAAACCTCCAACGATTCTATTTTATTAAGCTTTTTCTACTCGATCTTTTCGTTCTAAAACTCTACTAAATCCAGTTAAGATCGCAGCCATTAACACCATTAAAGCGCCAATCCAGGAAGTATGAATAAGTCCGATTGTATCCGTGATAACTCCACCTAGATAAGATCCAATTGCAATACCAGCATTAAAAGCAGCAATATTGATTGCCGAGGCTACTTCTACGGCACTTGGAACAAATCGTTCTGCCAGCATCACAACATATACTTGTAGTCCCGGTACATTCATAAATGCTAGTAATCCCATTAACACGATTGTTAGTAATGCAGCTATTTTAAATGGAGCGGTAAACATCAAAATAAATAAGACTACTGCTTGTACAATAAACATATAAAACAATGCACGAATTGGATTTTGATTCGAGAGTTTACCACCAATCATATTCCCTATTGCAATTGCAATTCCATAGACTAATAGAATGATTGCAACCGTTTCTCCCTTAAATCCAGCTATGTCTTGTAGTAAAGGTGATAAGTAAGTAAAGACAACAAATGTACCACCATATCCTAATGCCGTAATAATAAATAAAAGTAATAAACGTCCATTTTTAACAAGCTTAATCTGATCAGTAAAGGTTGTTTTAGCTCCTATTTTCAGATTAGAAGGAACTAGTATCATGTTTGCAATAAGTGCAATAACACCAACAATAATAATTGCGAAAAAAGCGGCTCTCCATCCTAGTTGTTGTCCAACAAACGTACCAAAAGGAACCCCAGTTACAGTTGCTACAGTTAGACCTGTAAACATAATTGAGATGGCGCTTGCTCTACGATTTTCTGGAACTAGATCCGCTGCGATCGTAGAACCAATCGACATGAAAACACCATGTGAAAAGGCTGATATTACACGAGCTATCAGTAATAAGCCAATTGTTGTTGATAAAGCAGCAAGGCTATTGCCTATGATAAACACAATCATAATCCAAAGTAATAACGTCTTACGTGACACATTCGATGCCAAAGATGTAAGAACTGGAGCTCCAAACGTTACTCCTAATGCATATAAAGAAACAGTTAACCCTGCAGTGGTTACTAGGATGTTTAAATCCTCCGCTATCAGTGGCAATAACCCGACACTGATAAATTCAGTTGTACCGATAGCAAATGCACTTACAGCTAACGCAAGTAATGCCATCGTACTTTGTTTTTTAATTAACTTCATATGTGTCTCCCTTCTTTGCTGTAAATATAAGTTTTTCTTTCAACTAAAATGAAAGAAAGTATAGTATGAATCGGCCGGCAAATGTTATTATGATATATATGAGCTATAAATAAAAGTACGCACTTTCAAGTAATATAGATACCCAAAAGTAATATAGGTACTTTTTTGTACCTATAAAAAGGAGGAGTTTACGATGCAAAAGAAAAAATATAATATTTCTGTAGAGGCTACTCTGGAAGTAATCGGCGGCAAGTGGAAATGCGTGATCCTTTGCCATTTAACTCACGGAAAGAAACGGACAAGCGAACTAAAACGCCTTATGCCGAACATCACACAAAAAATGTTAACCCAACAACTTCGAGAACTTGAAGATGATGGCGTGATCAATCGTATCATCTATAATCAAGTACCTCCAAAGGTGGAGTACGAGCTCAGTGAATATGGAAAGAGCTTAGAAAAGATTTTAGATGCTTTATGTGCCTGGGGGGAAAACCACATTATCAAGGTTTACGGTGATAAAACTGAGGTATTAGAGGAAAGTATTTTAAATAACTAATCAATATAAAAAATAAGGAAAAATAATTACAACAGTGGTTCTTTTATATTTTTTCCTTCTACTAATTTCTTAATCTTCATGAATAGTTATGTGAAAACTAGTTACTAAACCATTTAATAGCTTACTGGGTATTTTTTCACTATCCATGCTTTCATGTAACTCCTTAATTTGGTGAATACTAACATATGGTTTGCACTTTATTTAGTCATATAAGGAGATGTAACATATGGAAGAAAAGCGAAAAAAGCCAATATGGAAACGATGGTGGGTTTGGGTACTCGCATTGATTATTATTGGAGCGCTTGCGACAGGTGGCGACGATGACGAAAACCTAGCTACTGATGAACAAAGTCCACCTGCAGAGGATGTTCAGGAAGAAGAGCCGAATAATGAAGAACAAGCAGCCCCTATTGGAAAGGATGAAAACCAAACCGACGAACAGGCTGCTCCAAATCAAGACACCAAACAAGAAGAAAAGGCACCAGAGGAACTAGAAATGTACTTGGAATATGTTATAAATGATGTTGCCGGTGAAAAAACGAATCATGATGGTGAATATGAAAAAAGAGTTCATGCGGTATATCCAGATCCAGAACGCAATATTGTTGAAGTAGTTGCTGATGACAATTTCAGCAGTAATCTTATCCGTACAGGTATCTTAAGTGATAGCACAGATATATTCAAACGAGTTTTTAGCGAACGAGAAGATGTAAATTCCTTGCTCTTAACGTGGCAGTTCCCTGCTCAAGATAAAAAGGGAAATGAAATGCGTGGTATTCTCATCAACATTGCCATGACAAAAGAAAATGCTGATACCATTAACTGGGATAACTTTAGGTACTCTAATTTACCTGATGTTGCAGATACGTATGCTGAGACACCACTATTTAAGTCATTCTAACATCAAGAAAGCGGTCCATTCAGGACCGCTTTTTAACTTTATAATCCTCTTTTAAGACTCGTTATAAGCTTCAAACCTACTAGTTCTTCCTTACTTTTGATATAATAATAGAAAGAACAACAATGGAGGAATACAAGTGGATTTACAAAAAGTAACCCTGCCAACTGCATATATGCTTGAAACACTTCGCAGTATGGGTAAATCAAATGAAGAGATTTTAGAAAAGGTTAAGGATGGGGATGTTAGTTCTTGGAATGAACTGGATTCTCATTTTGACTTCACTCAGCTAATTGAGTTAGCTAAGGATAATGGTTCTGCATTTGAATCAATTGTTAGAGACGGTTATCAAGTAAAGTTTGTTACTGTACGAGGTGTTGAAAATTTATTGCGCCTTAAATTCGATAAAGTTGTAGATCGTGATTTTACATCTACAGAAAAGGGAATTACCGGCTTGGAACTTACCTCTGAGCAGTTATCCACCTTCAGCAAACTACTTTCTTCTAACTGGCATATTGAAAAAACAGACAATCAAAAGATAAAAATAGAGCTAGCCTGAGACTTTCAGGCTAGCTTTTTTGCAGATATTAAGACAAAACACTTTCCGGCTGCTTTTCTTCTACAGGAAAGAAACATGCAACCTGGTGATTAGAGTTCTCTTCTCCAGATAACGCCGGAATATTTGTCTTACAGTGTTCTTGCGCTCTAGGGCAGCGTGTATGAAACACACAGCCTTGCGGAGGGTTTGCTGGAGACGGTAAATCTCCTTTTAATACAATCCGTTCACGCGCTCTTTCTTTATCAGGGTCGGGTAAAGGAATTGCTGACAGAAGCGCATTTGTATATGGATGGCGTGCATTCCGATAAAAGGATTCGCTATCAGACATTTCCATAACCTTCCCAAGATACATCACTCCCACCTTATCCGCAATATGATTAATAACTGATAAATCATGAGCGATAAACATATAGGTTAGATTAAGTTCTTTTTGTAGGTCTTCAAATAAGTTGATCACTTGTGCCTGTACCGAAACATCCAATGCACTTACAGGCTCATCGCAAATGATTAATTTAGGCTCAAGCGCAATGGCACGTGCAATCCCAATTCTCTGGCGTTGACCACCGGAGAATTCGTGAGGAAGACGGTTATAATGGTCGGGATTAAGACCAACAAGCTCCATCAATTCTTTGACTCTATTTGTGAGATTGGTGGTTTTCTTATATGCTTTTAACGGTGCCGCAATGATATCACCGATTTTCATTCTTGGATTCAAACTTGTATATGGATCCTGAAAAACCATTTGGATATCTTTGCGAAGTTCATGCATTTGTTTCCGGTCATATTCTAGAATGTTCTTACCCTCAAACAAGATTTCACCTGAGGTTGGTTTTACAAGTCCTAATACTGCTCTTGCAAGAGTACTTTTTCCACATCCGGACTCTCCCACAATACCTAGTGTATTTCCTTTTTCAATGGATAAACTCAAGCCATTAACTGCTTTCACATGTTTAGTTGTTTTTCTAAGCACCCCTTCTTTAACAGGAAAGTGAACATGTAAATCTCGTATTTCTAATAGTTCCTGAGACACTATCAAACAACTCCTTTCTGTTCAGCAGTAACTTGGCTTATACGTTCTTCAAGCTGAGATTGTGATAAAATACACGCTGACTGGTGTCCACTAGCTCTCTCTGTTAACACTGGATCAATCTCTAAGCAATCCTTGCTGGCGAACGGGCAACGTGGACTGAAATTGCATCCCTTTGGTGGTGATACCAAGTTAGGTGGCTGCCCCTGAATAGGGATTAGACGTTCATGGTTATTTGCATCTAAACGTGGTAAAGATCGTAACAATGACCATGTATACGGCATTGATGTACGGTAAAACACATCAGCTGCTGTTCCTTCCTCTACGATTCTACCAGAGTACATAACCATGATCTTATCTGCTAATCTCGCAACAACACCAAGGTCATGTGTGATAATAATGATTGCTGTACCGTATTTCTTTTGCAGATTTTTCATTAATTCTAATATTTGTGCCTGAATCGTTACATCTAACGCTGTAGTCGGTTCGTCCGCTATTAACAGCTTTGGATTACATGCAAGTGCCATTGCGATTAAAACACGCTGTCTCATCCCGCCTGAAAATTGATGAGGGTAATCCTTCATACGTAATTCCGGATCAGGAATGCCAACATCACTTAATAACTCGATTGCCTTTTTTTCTGCATCTTTACGGGACATTTTCTGATGAGTACGGATGGCCTCAATGATCTGATTTCCTATTTTAAAGATAGGATTTAAACTAGACATCGGGTCTTGAAAAACCATTGCGATCTCTTTGCCGCGGATTTTACGAAGACTGCGTTCATTCATTTTCAGCAGGTTTTGTCCCTCAAATACAATTTCACCTTCTGGATAAAATGTAGGAGGTACAGGATTCAGTTGCATTAAGGAGCGTGCGAGAACACTTTTCCCACTACCTGATTCACCTACAATACCAATTGTCTGACCAGGCTCAATCGAAAATGAAACACTATCAACTGCTTTTACAATCCCTTCGGCCGTGTCTAGGTACACCTTTAAATTTTTAACCTCAAGCATCTAAATCCCCCCTTTAACTGGCAATTACATTCTTCTGTTTATTTGATAGTACACGACGCTTTTTTGTTTTTTTACGATTTTTGGAGTGAGGATCAAATGCATCACGTAACCCGTCACCTAAAATATTCAATGCTAATACAGTGATTACAATGGCTAAACCAGGAAAAATCGAAAACCACGGCGCAAGTGTAATATAGATTTGGGCCTCTTGAAGCATATTTCCCCACGTTGGCGTTGCTGGATTTACACCTACTCCTAAGAAACTTAGTGCTGCTTCTGCCAAGATTGCTCTAGCAAATATAAAGGTTCCTTGAACAATAATCGGTGATAAAACATTAGGTAATATATATTGAAATAGAATACTAAGATCGCTTGTACCTGTTGTCTTAGCAGCTTCAATAAATTGAATGTTTTTAACCTGAAGCACTGCGGAACGAACGACTCTGGCCATTACAGGAAAAAAGGCAAAGGACAATGCAAATATGATATTTGATATACTGCCTCCCACTGCTGCAACTAAAGCTAATGCTAATAAAAGTGCCGGAAATGCTAGCATTCCGTCAACAATACGCATTAAAATGGAATCTATTTTATTGTAATAACCAGAAACTAAACCTACTATAGTTCCTAATATCGTTGAAATAACTGCAACGACCGCGCCGACAACTAAGGAAACACGTGCAGCAACTACTGTTTGAGCAAATATATCCCGTCCAAAATGGTCTGTCCCAAACCAGTTATGGCCACTTGGTCCAAGTAACCGTTTGGTTGGATCTATCTCTGAAGGGGACAGCGGAAGCCAAAGTGAAGCCGTAATGGTAGCCAAAGTCATTAACAGTAACACACTAAGTGCAATGATATTTCTTTTTCTCTTTAACATAAGGGCAACTCCTTTCGTAATTCTTACACATATCCCATTCAGTCGTAACGAATTCTTGGATCTAAAATAGCATATAAAAGATCGACAACTAGATTAACTAATACATAGATAGCAGCAATAAATAAGACTACACCTTGGATAACGGGATAATCACGTCTGTGAATCGAATCAATTAATAATTGACCAATACCTGGAATCGTAAATAAAGTTTCTATAATCACAGTTCCGCCCAGTAATCCTGCTACTGTAGCCCCAATTACAGTTGTCGTTGGAATAAGAGCGTTTGAGAAAACATGCTTCATTAACACAGTGCTCTCTTTAACACCTTTTGCACGTGCTGTTCTTGTGTAATCCTGATTCACTGATTCTAGCATTCCATCACGAAGCATACGCGCAATTAATCCGATTTCAACCGCAGCTAGAACAAATGCCGGTAAAATTAAGTGGTACAACCAATCTATGAAATTTTCACCTATAGGAATATACCCTGCGACCGGAAATATCGGAATGGTAACGCCAAGCCCTAGCACGAGCAACATTGCAAACCAAAACTCAGGAATCGAAACCCCAATAAGTGATAAAGAGATAAATGCAGGATCTAATAGGGTGTTACGCTTCCATACAGTAAAAATAGCAGTTGGAATTCCGATTAATAAAATAAGAATTAGCGATAATACAGTTAAGCTAATCGTCGGTCCAAAGTGATCTATGATAATCTGTAAAACGGGTTCAGATGAATAAATTGATTGTCCCAGGTCCCCTTGAACAATATTGCCTATCCAATTAAAAAACTGAACCACAGCAGGTTGATCAAGTCCAAGTTGTTTTTCCAGCTGAGCAATACTTTCCTGAGACGCTTCTTCTCCTAAAATAAGGTAAGCTGGATTCCCCGGTGTCAGGTGAACAATCATAAACGTAATAATACTCACGATCAGCATTACCGGCAGTAGAGATACAATCCTACGTAATGTATATTGCAGCAACTCTAACCCTCCCTAAAATTCAAGATTAATAGAAGGAAAGCTCGTTAGAATTAGTACTAACGAGCTTCCTAAATGGTTATTCACTCTTCCAGGTATTCCAGAAACGTGGTCCAACCCAGTTTTCATAATCCTTTACTTTATCTGTTTTGATATCAAGTAATGTTTCATTCGCAATCTTAACAAATGGAAGTTCATCATATACCGTTTGGTTCATTTCACCCAAGATTTCTTTTTTCTCATCTGATTCAACGGCATTACCCCAACGTGTTAAAAGATCGGCCCAACGTTCACTTTCATACCAGCCGCTGCTTTGCGTACCGAATGCAAGCATTCCAAGCTCACTAGGTGCAAAACGAGTTGACCAGCCAATTACAACTAAATCCCAATTTGCAGGATCTGCCCACTTTTCAAGATACGTTGCCCATTCATATGGTACAAGTTCAACCTTGAAACCTACTTCTTCAAGCTGCTGTTTTACAACTTGAGAAATTCTCTTGTAATTTTCATAGTTGTTAGCATACATAATTGTGATTGTTTCACCATTATAGCTTGATTCTTCTAAAAGACTTTTCGCCTTTTCTTTATCGTAAACTAAGTACTGATCTGTTCCCTCTTCAGAGTAGAGTTCAGTTTGTTTAGGATCAAAAAGTGCTCCATCCATATTATAAAACTCTTTATTTCCATATGTTGCTTCCGCAATAACTTCTTTATTTAATGCATGGTTTAAAGCTTGACGAACTTTAAGATCATTAAATGGCGCTTCCGATTGATCCGGAGTAATCATAGAATAACCATTCATATACGTAACTGGCTCTATATTCTTGCTGCTTTCAATCACTTGATACAAATCTGCTGGAATACTTTGCGCGTAATCATATAGTCCCGTTTTAATTCCATTAATCATTACCTGAGGGTCTTTTACGATATTTAACTTAATTTTATCGAAAAGAGCTTCCTTCTTACCTGTTAAACCGCCCCAATCTGTCTCTTCGCGAGCTGCATACTCTTCAAATCGAGTTAGGATGATTTCTTTACCTTTTTCCCAGCTCTCAAACTTATATGGTCCTGTACCAATAAGTTGGTCCGGATTAAGCGGTTGTTCACCAGCTTCTTTCGCAATTTCTGCAGGAATAATCATAAGACCTGCTTTAGGAGCACTCATACTATCTAATAGTACGTTATACGGCTTGTTAAGTGTAACTTCAACAGTTAACTCATCCACAGCTGTTACTGTTTCGATAAATTGACCTGCAACTTTACCTACTGAAGATATCGTTTTCCAACGGTCAATAGATGCTACTACGTCCTCTGATGTCACTGTTGATCCATCATGGAAGGCAACCCCTTCACGAAGAGAAATGGTATAGACAGTTCTATCATCATTCACTTTATACTCACTAGCGATCATTGGTTTAACTTCGAAATTCTTATCTAATGCAAATAAATATTCAAAAATATGCCAACCAACATCTCTTGTTGCACTTGCTCCTGTATAAACCAAATCAATTGTATCCGGTTCAGAAGCAAACGCTACTTCCAAGGTTCCACCTGCTTTTGGTTCCTCATTAGTATTTGTCTCAGTAGAACCCGATGTGTTAGATTCACTGTTCGAACAACCTACTATTACTAATACAAACAGTAGGGTTACTACTATATGTAGATAATTTTTTAACTTCATTACTTTTCCCCCTTAAAACACTAAACTAATAAACTATATTTCGAACTAAGAAATACAATACAACCATATGAATGGTAAGTCAAGAAAAAAGTTTAGTAACCCTAGTAGTTTACTAGGAATTAAAAGAAGGCTGGACTTATAAACAAAAATAAAAACACAAAGCAAAAACTGCCCTGTGTTCTTAGTAGCGATAACTAGTATACACGTTTATATAATACTACACACCAAGTACTACCAGTCACTACACTTCCTGTTGTGTCAATTAGGAACTGGATTGGATTTGCTACTGAAATTGAAACCGTTGAACCTGGTGGAACTGGGATATCGTTTGCACTACTACCCGGTGTAGAGCTTAACACATCAAAACTAATTCCTGTATCACCTGCGTTAAACACTTGGAAAGTCCCTTGGAAATAGTCATTTACACCTGGTCGTGCCGCCCAAGCATTCTGGTTGACTAGGTTAGATGTTACATTCCCACATAGATTTTCTTGGAAGACCTGTCCGCTTGGACAGCAGCCCTTATTGCCAAAATTATGTGACCCACACATATATGAATCCCTCCTATTACTTTTTACAGTTTTAAACTGTCTTTATAATAGATGCGGATTCTATTTTTTTGTCTATTATTAAAGCGGAGAGAATCGAAAAATGGTTGAACACATTTTCAGCTATGAAAAAGACTAGAAACTTATAGAGATGAGATACCCAATATTCGTAGTAAATAGTCTATATTGACCCCTGAAGTTCTTCCATGCATTGTTTAAAACTTTGAACTGTTTCCTCTAATTGTTGTCTCAACTGCGCACTGGACCATTGCTCAACCTTTCTGTCCAAATCTGCTTTGATGAGTAAAAGCATCCAAAGTGAGAAAGCTGATGAAAATAAGTAATAGCCTTGTTTAAAAGAGATTCTTGTAAATGTAAAGCTATCGTATTCTGCTTCATCCATGTATAATTCCAGAGCTGTTGTACGGAGGCTTTTATTTATACTCTTTGGAAAGGTAGGATGAGAAATATCTAGTAAATGGTACAAATCCCAATACGGACTATTAAAATGTGCATGCTCCCAGTCGATGATATAGAGTTTTCCTTTTGCATAACCGTAGTTTCCTAAATGTAGGTCACCATGTGAGAAAACATTTTTGTTTCCGAATGAAGTTTTATCTAATTGATTGAAAAGGAAATCAATTGTCGATTGAGGAATACCTATCTTGGATGCCAAGCATTTCACTTCCTCCTTACGAGCCTCAAGTAGCTCAACCACTTCTTCGATAAATGGTTTAGGGCTTCCGATTTGATGAAAATGATCAAATTGGTTACTAGTGGTTTTATGCCAATTAGCCATTTGCTTCGTAACGCTTAACACGGACTTAGAAGAGAAATGGTGATCAATTTCACCCAAATCCTCAAAAATAAGCCAATGTTGATCAGAGTCCAATACCTTTGGATAAAAAGAAGGCAGCTTCTTTAAGATATGAGTATGGATCCATAATTCCTTGCCATTTTGACTCTCGTTTGTCAAAGGTTTAAAAATAAAACTTTGATCAGGGGTAATAAAGAATCGTTCTACAAATCTCCCATTCATTCCCTGGTAGACTTGCTCCCTTCTTAAAACTCTCTGCTCATCAAGTGTACCATCAGGTAAGACGTAAGAACGAAACACCTCATTTCCCCCTCATCTTTTTTTAGGTATATTTAACTATATTTATCCTTTTTCACTTCGATGATGACTTTGCGATAAAACCGTGTGTTAATTTACCAAACTTTAATCCTAATTTAGTAAACTATTTGAATTACTGTTTTGGATCTATTAATAAATTTTTTATTTCTTTAATAACTAATTCAGGTTGATCGTGATGAATGTAGTGACTGGAATTTTCAACAATCACCCTTTTACTATTAGTCGATAGCTGTAAGAACTGGTCCTGTTGTCTTTGCCATTCTTTATTGTTCGTCTCTTCTTCCCTTGCAGATATAATTGTAACAGGTATATCGCCCAGTGAGATTTCAGGAAAATCTTCAACTCCCATTTTTTCAATTTCACTTATCTGGTCTTTATTGTAAAAACGCTTATAAAGAAATTCTTCAGATATGCCATCTGATACCACTGCTTTAGGAACAGGCAATCCCTCAAATTCACCGATTACTCTCATCAACCCTGATTGCCTTAAAAATTGGGTTACCTTAAGTTGGGATGAAGTTACATCAGGTCTCACACCGGGAATAGACGAATCCAGTAACACGACTCCTCTTACATCTGAGGAATACCTTTCTGCAAATAATTGCACATTTAAACCTCCAAATGAATGCCCAACTAGTATAAATGGTCCTGTTTCATCCGATTTCAACAATAGTTCATGGAGGTCTTCTACAATTTGTTCACTCGTTCTACTAATGTTGGCATCGTCACTCCAACCGTAACCCGCTCTGTCATAAGAAATAACTCTAGTTAATTTGGCCAATTCCGGTTGTATATACCTCCAATCCGAATAGGAAGATGGCGTACCCGAACCGGACTCTAAAACAATCGTTGGCAACCCATTCTTTTCACCAACTGCATAGTAGTGTAAGTTGTATTTACCGACATTCACTATCTCACCAACAGGTGGATACTTTTTAGTACTTTGTTGGGTTGCAAACATATTGTAAAAATAGCTAAATGAACAGACTGATACCAGTAAAATAATGAATGAAACCAAAAGTCTTATCATAAGCTTTTTCGTTTTGAATTTTTTAGCAGGCTGCATCTCCATCCTTACCCACTCCTTTCTTCATAATCTATTAATCTGTTACGCTGAAACTATTGATAGAGCATTTGTGGAAGGGCAAAAAAAGGAGAGGATATTGCTCTCCCCTATATTATCCTCAGAAATATTTAAACGACTTCTTTGTGGAAGTCTTCTTTAATTGTAATCTCCAGATTATTAATTACTTTATCCTTCATACTAAATGCGGGATTTAACAACAGCAACCCATCCTGCGCAAATGCATTTATCTTAGACCTTGAAATACCAAGAATCTCCGCAAGTAATTTATCGATCCTAAGCCCAAAATCATATTGATTGAGAAGTCTAATTGTTTGGTCCTTTGAGGTTGAATCAAGTTCCCCTTTTCTAACCTCATATCTAATATTTGTATTCACATCATTACACAGTCTTCGCAGTCTGCTGCTTTGGAACGCGTAATACCAAATGGTCTCTTTATCATTATTCATAAACTTTTGATGCAGCTTAGGGTCAACCTTATTTACATGAATTCGTGATAAAATTGGGAAATTCCATGTTCCCTCACAAGCAGTACAGTTATAAATAAGCCAAACATCTACTACTTTTTGATTCGCATTTACTCTAAACTTATCACTACAATAGAATTCTGAACTCTTTTTGCATTTACTACAATTTCTTATTACTTTAGGTGTTTCAAGAGCAACGATTTCATATATACTCATACACCCGCTCCCCCTTTTATAGAGGAACGCATAATAACGTTGATGGAGAATAATTTTCCCAATAGAAAAGCGGAATACCAGTAAGGTACCCGCTTGGAATGTAAAACAACTGATTATCCCGCGTTCCCTGTAATGGTTAAAAATAGGCACACTTCTCCCTTGGTGAACAACACGTTCAAAAAAGAAATGCACTATTTAATTTCTCAACCATTACAAAGATGTTGGCAAACCGGATTCCACCTTCCATATTTCTCCTATCTATAATCATACCACGAACTCATTATACAATAAATACCAATTTTATCTTCTTTAGCCTACTTTAACGTTTTCCTTATCTATATTTATAGTACACATTCATCATTTTTCTTTCTTGTCCGTGTCCACCGCTTCTATCAATGCATAAAATAATTACATAGTTTATATGTCGTCCCAATAAATAATAGAAAAGAGTGATCATATGGGAAAAGATAGAGACAAAAAGAGAAAGAAAGAAAAAAGTAGAAACAAGAACCTCTGTGTTCTCGGTCCTTTACATGGAGAAGAACGCAACGAGACTGCATTTAAAATACGCTATAAAGCTGCCCAAACTCAATTGAGAACTGATCTTGTAAAACATACATGCAATGGTGATGAAAGCTTATATCCTACCAAAATAGCAAATTTTTCAAAAGGGTTGCCACATAATGAATCAGGAGAAGTAAATCTTAATTCCTATAATATGTATCTCAGAGCTCTAAATTCAGGTAATAGTGACGATTTTAACGATATCCCAATGGGTGGAGTAGTTAAACTGGCCAATCCACAAGCCGCCTATGTTTTCGACCTATTTGGGAAGGATTGTCACAACATGACTATCCAAACGCCGCCTAGCTTTTCTAGTGCATGGAATGCTAGTGAAATGGCAGAATTATATTGGCAAGCACTTACGCGTGATATACCTTTTGCAGATTACGAGAATCATCCTCTTATAGATCTTGCGACAAAAGATTTATCAAGCCTTTCCGATTTTCGAGGTCCAAAGGTGGGTGGGGTCGTAACATCAGGTACTTTATTTCGCGGAGATACACCTGGTGATTTAGTCGGTCCATATATCTCACAGTTTCTATTGATGGACATACCCTTCGGAGCAAAAGCAATAACCCAACAATATCGTACACTGGCTGCTAATTCTGACCAAATGACGTCATATGATGAATGGTTGAAAGTTCAAAATGGTAGTTCTTTTTCGAGTCCAACATTCGACCCTATCCCGCGTTATATACGAAATGGACGTGACTTGTCCGCATATTTGCAGCAGGATTTTTCTTACCAGGCACCGCTTACCGCTTGTTTAATACTCCAACATTTTGGAAAAGGAGTTATGAAACTATCGAATCCGTACCTTAATTCAAAAGTTGAAGGCGGTTTTATCACCTTTGGGCCTGCACATATATTAGATCTTGTATCGAAGGTTGCGCGAGTTGCATTAGAGGCAGCTTGGTTTCAAAAATTTCTCGTTCATCGCAGACTTCGACCAGAGGAGTTCGGGGGGCGTGTTCATAACCACTTAACTGGAAAAGCCAATTATCCAATCCATACAGAACTATTACATTCTGAAGCTATAAAGCAAACCTTCAAGCAGTTCGGGACATATTTGCTCCCACAGGCGTATCCAGAAGGATGCCCTACTCATCCAGCATATCCAGCAGGTCATGCAGCTATCATTGGTGCAGGCGTAACAGTTCTTAAAGCATTTTTTAATGAAGACTTTGTCATCCCTAATCCAGTAGAAGCCACATCTGATGGTTCTTCGTTAGTTTCTTATAAGCATGACACGCTGACAATTGGAGGAGAATTAAATAAACTGGCTTCTAATATCGCTTTAGGAAGAGACACAGCAGGTGTTCATTGGCGTTCTGATGGAATTGAAGGAATTCGATTAGGCGAAGCAGTCGCCATTGAAATACTAAAAGATTACCGAAGAACGTATAATGAACAGTTTGAAGGGTTTACGTTTACAAAATTCGATGGATGCACCATAACGGTTTAGAGTAATAGGAGTTAGGTTGCTAAAATAATAGAAAAAAGGAAAACTCTACGAAGACAAGTTTTCCTTTTTTGTTCACCGTAAGCAATTATGGATTCCGCGTTAATACACTTTTATTGTCTTCCCCGTTTGGATACCTTCTACACTTTTCCGGTATGCCAGAGCTACCTTTTTAGCTGGTACTGGATCGAACCCCGGAAAACTCGAGCCATATTTATCCATAGACTCCACAAGGACATTAGGACTTACATCATTAATACGAATTCCACGTGGCATTTCAAAAGCTGCCGAATGAACAAACGCTCTTACGGCACCGTTTGCCATGGCAGCAGATACTCCACCACTTATCGGATCATCTATAATAATTCCAGTCGTTAAGGTAAAGCTTCCATGATCATTAACATGATTAAGTCCAAGTAATACGAGATTAATTTGGCCCTTCATCTTGTTCATGATGGAAACTTCATTCTTTTCAGGAGTTAACTCATGGAGCGGTCCAAAGTGAGTTGAACCTGACGCATTTATTACCGCATCTACGTTCCCAATTGTTTGATACATATGTTGAATACTTTCCGGAGATGAAATATCAACCGTAACATCTGCTTTGTTTCGGCCTGCTGTGATAATTTCATGTTGATCCTGCAATTCACTTTTCACTGCACTGCCTATTGTTCCCGATGCACCTACTAGTAGAATTTTCATTGCTGGTCCCCCTTTGGTTTGTCGCGTGAGTGATGGTACTGTGTATTACCATATTTTTCAATTTTAGACTTCTATACTATATATAACATACCCCTCTACCGTATGTAAAGACGCGAGTTTCAACTTTAAAGGTGATTCTTCAATAAACGTACACAATTAACCGACTACCAAGACGGATACGCAAAAAAAGGACAGTACCTTTGAAAATTGGTACTGTCCTCGAACTTCTATTACTAGAGTGACATGTCACTCCATCCCATTACATACTAACTGGTTCTGGTTGTACGACCTTTTTCTTTTTTAACCAAGGTTGAGATAGCCAGCGTTTCAGTGCGAATAAGCCACGTACCCATTCATCTAAACCTTGTGCTAACCAAACACCTAGTAGTCCTAAGCCAAATACAATACCGAAGATATAGCTGAATAGTACGGCTACACCCCACATACAGATAACACCAATAATTACTGGGAAGCGGACATCTCCGACTGATTTTAATGACCCCATCAGAACAATATTCATGGCACGACCAGGCTCAATAAATACAATCGCCCATAATACAGGAAGACCGACAGCAAGTATTTTTGGATCATCTGTAAAGATTGTTAAGATTGGTTCACCAATTAAGGCGACAGCTAGAGAAGCTGCTGTTGAAACAATCATCGAAATTTTCAACGTCTTAAGTCCTCGATTCAAGGCTCTGTCATACTGTTGAGCACCAATATAACGCGCTACTAACAGCTGAGTCCCTTGGGCGATTGCCACCGTAAACAAGAAGCAAATCATTGATATGTTTAGTATATACACACGTGCTGCTAACGCTTCGTCACCGACAAAGGCAACAAAGCTTGTAATAACCACCTGTGAGAACTGGTAAGAAAGGTTTTCCCCGGCAGATGGAACCCCGATTGATAGAATATCCTTAACATCTTGCTTATTAATTTTGAAGATATCTTTGACCGGAAGTTTTAATGCCAATATTCTATATACGAGGATAAATAACGCAATTACTACAAAAATTCTTGCTACAATGATTGCAGCAGCAACACCTGCAACACCTGTTACCGGAAGCCCGAACCAGCCTTTAATTGCGATAAAGGAACCGATAATGCTGATAATATTCATAATTACAGTTACAACCATCGTTTCTCTCGTATGTCCATAGCTTCGTAGAATAGAACTTAATGCTAACGCAATAGCTTCTAAAATCAACGATGCACCAGTAACAGCAAGGAACGTATGTGCATAATCAAAAATTTCCCCACTAAGACCATACACTTTTAAAAACAATCCGCCAAAAAATACTACCACGAGACTCATGAAAATGCCGACCCATACGTTTACTCCATACGCTGACCTTGCTAATTGTCTAGCCCGGTCAAGCTTATTTGCACCTAAGTTTTGGCCGATTAAAATCGTCGTACCAATTGCGGTAACGTTAAACACTAAAATAAATATATTAATAATTTGATTGGCAACACCAACACCAGCAACAGCATTATCTGAATAACCACTTAATATCAACGTCGAAATAATCCCCATACTCATATGAAGTGAAATCTCGATGAAAAGCGGCCACGTAATACTAAACAGGGATTGATCTTGGTATTTATTAGTTTCTGTAGTCATTCTTTCGCCTTCTTCGCTAGTTATATATGAAACTCATCAAATGTGCCTTGGCGTATTTGCGCCCGATTTTTTTCGAGCTTGCTCGAAAAATTTCCTTTTAAAAATCGAGGCATCCGACGGAGGCTTTAACTTTATTCAGTCGGAGTTTGAACCCCGTCTGAATTATATATTCTTTTGCATTCATTCCCCCACTTATAGAAGTAGGGGATTTCTACTGAATAAAGTTAAAAATAATATCGTTACTAACTAAATAATTTTAAACGAACAGCACCAATATGGAAAGCCTGAATTATTACCAATTGAAAATATAGGAATAAAGCCTAGAAACTACATGCTTGTAACACTTTTTTCACCTATACGCTCTCTATATTAGTATAGATAATAATATTTTCCTATAATACTTTCAAGCTATTTACTTACAGATTTGTGAATAAAGAATAACATTAAAAACACCAATCGCAATTAATTGGTGGGACAACGTAAAAGCAGTGTGCAATAAATACACACTGCTTCCATCATTATATTTTACCCTTGTTTGAATAAGTACCTTAATAAATTCTAAACGATGATGATGCTGAGCTGCTGCTGTACCCGCTCTTTGAAGCTGTTGCATCTACACGGTATGTTCCAGTTGCAGTTGAATAACTTGTGCCAATTGACCAAGTTGCTACACCAGACGTGTTTGTTGTTGCAGAAGATGTAATTGTTGTGCCATTTGGACGAGTGATTTTAAAGTTAACTGTTGCACCTGAAAGTGCCTGACCGTTTGCATCTTTTACATTACTAGTCACATAGATTGTTTCTCCACGGTAGTACCAGCTGTAGTTAGTTGTTACGCTTGTTACTGTTTCTGAAGATGTTGGTGGTGGAGGTGTTGTGCCACCGCCTCCTCCAGATGCTGCAACTACAGCAGCGTGCGCATCAACAATACCATATCCGTATTGAGAGAAGCTGCCTGCTTCTTGAGCTGTATTTCGTAAAATATTACGTGCCTCAGCAACTGAGATGTTAGGATTTGCTGCACGGATTAATCCTGCTACACCAGCCACATGCGGTGTTGCCATTGATGTACCTGACAATGTTGCATAACGGCTATTTGGATATGTGCTGTAAATGCTTGAACCAGGAGCCATTACCTCTAATCCTGATCCATAGTTAGAGAAGCTTGATCTTGTTCCACTTGAAGTTACTGAACCAACTGCGATTGCAGAGCTATATGCTGCTGGGTATGAAATACTTGATGCACCATCATTACCTGATGCAGCAACTACAATTGTTCCTTGAGCAACTGCTGTTTGGATAGCTTCGTCCATACTTTGATTATAACCGCCACCGCCAAGAGACATATTGATTACATCTGCATCAATGTCAGCAGCATATAAGATACCTTGCGTAATTCCATATAGTGAACCTGAACCGTCATCACCTAAAACCTTAACAGGTACAAGAGTTGCACTTTGCATAACACCAGAAACTGAACCATAGCTTGCGATTGTACCGGCAACGTGAGTTCCATGACCCTGCACATCCATTGTTGTTCCACCCACAAAGCTTCTACCTAGGCTTGTGTTTACAAAGTTTGCTAGGTTTGGATGGTTGTGATCAATCCCTGTATCAAGAACCGCAACTTTTACTGCGCTTGAACCTGGAGTAACTGTCCAAGCTTCAGGAGCTTTAATCATATTGTAGTGCCATTGTTGATTAGGGTGTACTGCTTGAATAGTAGCCGTTTCAAGAGCCTTCATTTTGTAGTTTTCAGATGTATAACGAACCTTAAAGCCTAAGTCTTTTAATTGCTTACGTAATTCATTTTGGGCATGAACACTTGATTTATAATCGTTTTGGTTGTATTCGATTAAATAAACCAATCCCATGTTGTTCACAACATTTTTATTAAAGTTCTGACTAACTGCAGGATTTTTAGAAGTCTCCTCTACATGAAGAGTATCCTTAATGGTAAAGCCTTTGCTTTGCAACACACTCTCCTGCCCTACTAAACTATCAGCACTTTGCACCACATTTTTCGGATTGGCTTTTTTAGGCTCTACAGATACCACCAATTGTCCAGGAACCGCATTCACGGATTCGTTCTTATTTGCACTATCAGAACCATTTGCAAATGAAACCCCTGTAAACAATGAAAAGACTAGCAAAAACGCAAGTGAAACTCGTAAAAACTTTTTCATACCCCAACCTCCATGATTTTAGATTTTTTCAAAGTAGCATCCAACGATAATCGTCTATGTACGGATACCCTCACCCCTCTACTTTGTTATTACAGTTAAAAAAAGTGAAAAGTTAAGAACCCCTTCAAAACTTCTCCTTTTTGACTGTCCGAAGAAATCTACCTTATGTAAGTTTGTGTGCTGAAATTAATTGTTGATTGAAATGTGAGGTCTCAAGAAATGACTGTAATTGTAGTAATTAGTGGATACATGCGGACAACTCCCCATTAGAAAAAGTTGTGTAAGCATCTCTGCCTCCATTAATCTACTACCACTTCCCCAATACCGTCAATGGTATTCATAAAATTCAGTTATTTCTTACTATTCAACTTAGATTAGTAAGAAAAATGTACATGCCATTGTCACTATTTCGACTAGGATAAAAGTCTACCAGCTTTTGCACGCATATGCTTTAATGCTTTACATTGCTAGATTTACCCTTTTTACATACGACACTGAAAGTGGTACACTTAAACAAGACTAAATTGAAAGTGAGTAGGTACCTAACTATGCTTGAAATAAAACCATCCCCACTAAGTGATGGGGAATTCAATAGAGGAGTCTTTGCAACTCGCGATATTAAAAAAGGGGAACTCATACACTCAGCACCCGTTGTCCCTTACCCGAATGAACAGCATAAATACATCGAAAAAACTGTACTGGACGATTATGTATACGAGTATGGTATCAACCATAGTGCAATTGTTCTTGGCTATGGAATGCTATTCAACCATTCCTATGAACCAAATGCAACCTATGATATAAGCTTCGAAAAACACACCTTTGATTACTTTGCTTATAAAGATATCAAGGCTGGTGAAGAAGTAACGATTAACTATAATGGTGATGTGGATGACAACGAACCATTGTGGTTTAACAAGGATAAATAGAAACCAAAAAACCAAGCAAAGTTATATAAACTTGCTTGGTTTTTTATCTCTATTTTTCATCTTATTAATAGAAAATCATCATCTTCCCATACCAAAGGAGTCTTCACATCAAAGATAATTCCTTCAAGCATGGTTTTTGCCAATAGCTCTCTGCAATCCTCCTTTGCAAAGAAAAGCATAGAAACTTCATCGAAATAGCAAGTAAATACAAAGTCTTCCTTTTCGTCGGTTATCGTGATTAGCCCTGAACATAAGGAAGTAATATTTTCTGGTGTTATTTCATTTATGTTGTATGTACCTTGTTCACCAAATAATGTTGCATATTTAATACTCTTTGCCCCATTTGAAGCTAAAATCGATAAGATATCGTGAATGATGAGTACAGAAATTTGATCTTCTAAAGGGTAAAAGATATGATCAGCTAAACTTTCATCTATCCTATTAGCCAGATCAGGTCTTTGATAAATCTCTCGACAATATTCCTCCGCCTGTTATTGCTGCTGTTAAAGCAATTGACATTTCAGAGATATCGTACAATCCGCTCTTCTTCTGAATTTCTTCCCAAGAAACAGGCTCTCCATAATTGAGTATATCTTTAGTAGAAGGATAGTCTTGTGTATCCGTGTTATCCGACTTCCAACCATTCGACATTTTTATAAAAGGATTGAATATCTTGGCCGCAAACTTATATCCTTTTGGCAACTGTTCTAATAATGAATCGTTTTCAGGGTCTCTCCCAATTGGGTAAAAGAATTCCAATCCTATTCCTCCCAACACTTACTTCAAAATCTACTTCCAAGTTTCATCTAATTTATCCGAATAGAAATCAATTGCTTTTTTATAAAGTAAGATATTTTCATCACTAGTAGTTTCTACTAAGCATTTTAGTAATAACTCCATTGCTTTACTATGTTCGTTTAAATTATATAGGGTCATCGCATAAAATGTTTGAAATGCCCTATTGTTTGGAAATAACTCAATTCCCTTTTGAAAAGTCATTTTTGACTTTTTATATTCTCCAAGAGTTCTATATGTACTTCCCAGCCCTAATAAGGCACCTTCTAACTCACTTGCTGTAAGCCCTAATTTTATCGCATTTTCATAATAAGGTACTGCGCTCGATTCTTCCCCTAATACATCAAAACTCCATGCACATTGATAGTTTACAGACGCATTTTCTGGATGTTCCTCGACTAGTTTCATAAGTAATTCGTTAGATTCTTTATGATTTCCACTTTTCCGTAAAGCAATTGCTTTTTCTAGTTCTTTTTCCATCCATTTTCAACTCCTGTTATCTATTAACTTTTTTAAATCCACTCTTGTGTACGTTTTCTCATAAGAACTGCCATCATTGTTATAGTAGATAGCAGTTTTTTCATAAGGATCTGAGATAGATTGGTAGCCAAGTTTTGTAATAAGTTTTATCATTTTGGGATTTTCAATCGGGTCTACACTGACATACATCTCCGTATAGCCTAGACTAATCGCGAGTTTCTCGCGAAAGGTAATCAAAGCAGAACCTATCCCATTTCCACGTGCTTCTTCATGGACATATAAGTCACTTAACTTTGGGAAGAGATTTCCCTTTAGCTTCAGTAAACCAAAGCCTAGAATGGTCCGGTTTTGCTCAGCAATGGCAACATATAAATTCTTCGATTCTTGCTGTGCGAAATACTTTTTAAATAGATTTGGGTTATTTCTTATTTTACACAAACCCTCTATGTCATGTTCCATAGCTAGTCTAATTGAATAATCCACTCCTACCCTCTCCTTTTATACAACCGAACACTCGAAATAATAAGAAGGACAATCCCTACAACACATGTCAACATTGGATACAGGAATGGGAAAAAGAGCGAAGGATAGCCATGTGTAATATCCGAATAATAACCCATCGACATGAGTCCTGTATTCGTGAAGTTCACTAATCGAACACCAAGTTTATTTTCACTTCTATCTTTATATGTAAGAATTTCTTCAGTCATTTTTTCGCCGTTTTCAGAGATCGAGATAATTTTCCACTTTCTGTCTTCCATCGGTTGATCGTCATCTGTTAGGCGTTGGATGATATTTATTTGTGTTTTATCAGTTTCCCTGTCTTTTACAGTTACAACATCCAGCCACGAAAAATACCTGCTCCCTCTCGCACGATTTGATAACCATATTTCAGCTGGTTCTGTAATTTCTTCACCATTTACTAGGATATGCACGTCAACAATATCCCCTGGAGGCACATTTTCATCTTCATCCCATGGAGTTAACGGTGCTTTTTTACCGGTTGGTACTTCTATAATTTCGATCATCACATTTTGGATATGAAGTTCCTGTGTATCAACAATATCTTCCCAGCCTTGGTCATCTTTGTAGGCATGGTGAATTTCATACCGGTCGAGTATACCTTGCCCAACAACCATTTCCCTAGCAATTTGAAATAGTGGGGTGATCGAGATAAGTACTAGAATAAGTGAAAGACTTAGTAAGACTATTATTTTTTTCATGATAAACCACCTCTCCACTAGTTTAACATGTATTTCCAAGGAAAAAGACACCTCTTTAAAAGAAGTGTCTATGTTCTTATTGTTCCCCCAGTTGTTTAATCTGGTCAATGGTATTTGTAATTTCTTGGAGATTTTGAAAGACCTCAGTGTTTTCAAGAATACTAGTGTCAAAAGTGCCTTCCTCAATATGAGTCAAATAGAGATTAATCCCATCTAAAGCTTGTTGATTATAATCTAGAACTTGCTGATGAAGATCAGCAGCAACACCTGGTGCCTCGAGTGAGTTGAAAGACTCAATCGTATCCTTCATCTCCTCAAGCTGTGTTTCAAGATCATTTCTAGCCTGCTCATCAGTTACGGCCTGCTGCGCAAGTGCTGGAGCCTCATTTACAAAAGTAGTAACTTCATTTACATATTCCGTTGCTTCATTAACATATGTCACCGTATTAGTTACTTCATCTAGCACATTACACGCTCCTAAAAATAACAATCCGGAAAGTGATAGCGCCAATACTCGTTTTTTCACTGCAAAACCTCCAAAATTATGTCTACATTTTATATACGTTCGAAAACGTTAAAAGTTTCATAGACGGCTAATTCTACCAGAGTAGACATAAAATAACTGTTCACTACTCGTATGTGGTGAACAGTTTATTGTTACTTACTCTTTCGAAGCAAGCGCTTTTCGTGTGGTGCTAAGGCAACTTTCGATGCTAGCACCACTCGTATACCTCTCTATCGGACGGTGCTACGGCAACTTTCGATGTTAGCGCCGCTCGAATACCTCTCTTCGGGTGGTGCTACCCATAGACTCCAGCCCAAGCCTTTAAGAAGTAACCTCCCGATTCTTCACAACTCTCGTCAAACAAGAAACAAACACCACCGCAACAACAACCATCAGCACAATAGCTGCAATTGGGTATAAAACCGGTGTACCAAATAAATTAATCGTTCTAAAATTATCAAATAAAAACTCAACCTTCATGATATACACGAACGAGAAACGGAACACATCGGTTAGCCAAAGTGGTAATGATGTGTAGGTTTCAACAATCATCACTGGAACAGCGTAAATCGCGCCATTAACCATTATTGAGATCAATGCATTTTTGCACAAAGATGAAATGAAAACAATTAAGACTGCGAATGCTAACGCACCAATCAAGTGAATGCCTAATTGAATCATATGATATTCAAGCAATGTGAAAGAATATGGAGAAAAGTAATACTTAAAAGAATATTGAATCGCTGTATTCCAGCCTTCATTGCCATATCTCAGAACGCTATATCCAACATTCCACATTTCCCAAGCAATAACTACAACTACTGTGTAGATCATGGAAGCAATTATTTTTGACCACATCAGTGGCTTCCGACCTTTTTTCGAACTTAGCAAATAGTTATCAACACCACTGGAGTATTCATTCGTATAAATCGTTGACAACCCGATTAAAAGCATTCCTCCCGTAAAAATGATTGAATAAAAACTTGCGAAATCAACAACTTCACGGGGCCCTTTGTTGTACGCAAAGTAGGAAACGTCGATATCCTCGACAAGAGACTTTTGTAATTCTGTATTATATTTCGTTTCCGCCTTGAGTTCTGCTAATTTGTTAAGCTTATTTTCGTTTACCTGTTGAATCCAGGCAATTGTTTCATAGATTCCCGATTTCACCTGGTCGGATTCTGAGTAAATAAAATTCTCTTCTGCTTCATCCAGCTTTTTCATTAACTCCTCATTATCCAATTTAGCCTGCTCTACTTTTTCAACAGTGATTGGCCCTTCCCACTCTCGGTACAAATCTTTTTCCCATTGAGCTGTACTGTCAAAGGTAAAACCGGTTGAGAAGATGATTGATAGTAAAAATGTAATATAAATGATTTTCTGTCTGAAAATTTTATATAGCTCAAACTTGATTAAATCCATACTTATGCTACCTCCTCATCAAAATAGTAAAGATACAAGTCTTCGAGATTCGGATTCTCATTTATCGCGTTTTGATGAGGTTTAACATCACTTAGAATTCGCAACTCAAATTGATTTTGTACTCGTGAAATATTCCCTACTTTATACAATGATTGGAAATGTAAGATTTCCGACTCATTTTCAACCGTGACAGTCCATACCTTATTTTGGATTCCTGAAAGAAGCTCTTGAGGAGATTGCTTTTTAACTAAATGACCATCTTTTAAAATCAACACTTCTTTCGCAATATATTCGATGTCCGACACAATATGTGTGGATAAAAGAACAATACGATTTGCTGAGATTTGTGATAACAGGTTACGAAAACGAATCCGTTCTTTTGGATCGAGACCTGCTGTTGGTTCATCTACAATTAATATCTTTGGGTCGTTTAGTAATGCCTGAGCAATCCCAACGCGACGCTTCATACCACCTGAAAACTTCCCTACTTTCCCCTTACGATGCTCAGAAAGTCCAACTAACTCTAGTACTTCGTTAACCTTGACTTTCGCTTCATCCTTCGTTAACCCCTTCAATGCGGTGATATAGAGTAAAAGCTTTTCAGCGGTAAAGGTTTTATAAAAGCCTACGTGCTGTGGTAAATATCCTAGTATGTCGCGGTACTTATGATCCAGCTTTGTAATATCTTGGCCATCCAACAACACCCTGCCAGAACTAGGTTTCATGACAGTTGCCAAAATTCTCATCAATGTTGTTTTACCTGACCCATTTGCCCCAAGAATACCGTATACACCCGTTGTTAATTCTAAATTTATTTGATCCAATGCCTTCTTGTTCCCAAAGTTTTTTGATATATTTTCAATGGTTAAATTCATAAGAAATACCCCTTTTATAGATTGAATTCATTTTCGCTACTACGTAAATCATCGAAATAACTGAGACTACGATGAAGATAACTGAAGGTAGCCTTTCAATCATTTCAAGCGCATCTGTTTGACCTACTAAAATACCTACTGATATCCATACCACTATTCCACCGGTAAAGATATACGACTGTCTAGTGCTGGTAACTACGAATAAAGATACCGCTGAGATAACAGTGAAAGGAGTAATCCAATACAGAGCCATTTTCCCTATCCAAATTTCAGGATAAATAGCTGAAATACATGCTGTAAGTACAACATTCAACACTAAATTGAATCCACCAATAATGACCAGCTTAGATAAAATTAATTCTTCTAGATTATATTTTAACGATAGCTCAAGCTCTGCCATTCCATTGTTTTTACTCTTTAGTACTTCTAGTAACCCAGTAATAGTAGGAAGTGGTGCGAATAACAATGCAACCAAGTATGGATCTGCCTCCGTTAGAATCACTGCACCAATACATACGACTAAAAACAACCCGTTCAACAGCCAGAATAACGGCGTGATATAAAAAACCTCTCTTGCAGAATGCTGTAAAATCGTTTCTACTCTTCCATATACATTCTTCCATTTGTTCTCATTTTTAGGAACATAAGGTCGCATTGCCTCAATCGTCACCATCATTTCTACTTCACTTGGAAACTCGACATCGTATTCATCTAACATAAACTCAATTTCTTGCTCAAGCTCTACTAGCTCTCGATCCATCTCTATATCAAACTTACTTTCTATTGGTCTTTTTGGCATATTCCTCACCTCTCTCTAAAATAGCCGCTAGCTTACCTAACCCCTGTTTTAATCGAGATTTCACCGTTGATAAATTTGCATTCGTAACATCTGCGATTTCTTGTATTTTCATATCATGATAATATTTTAGAATCACTGCTTCTTTCTGAATATCTGGAAGGCTATTAATCGCCTGCTTCACCTGCTCACGCGTTTCTTTCCGTTCAAATATGTACGGGACAGTATTCCCTTCACTTTTAATTGTTTCTACCAGTTCTGCTTGCTTTGACGTATTTTTGTATTCCAAGCTCCTCCAGTAGTCTCTACAGTGATTCACCGCTATTGAATACAACCAACTTTGAAATGACCCTTTATTCGAAAAAGAATCTAGCCTTTGCATCATCTTAATGAAGATTTCCTGTGTAAAGTCATAAGCCAGCTCACGATCTCCCACTTTACGATACACAAATGCATAAATCGGTTTATAATATTTTCTCGTTAACACTTCCATTGCCGCTTGGCTACCATTCAAGATTTCCTTAATCAACTCTTGATCCTCAGGCATTTTTTATCACCTCACCTAGTAAGACGCATTTCTATGAAAAAAGATTTAACTCCGTTTTAAATTTTTTATCATATTTCATTTTAATATAAATGCAGTCATTCAGTAATTACGCAATAAAAAAAGACCTAGAGGACTTTTCCTCTAAGTCATGTTGGTTAAAATTTAATTTGAAGTAAAACAAATGACATCTTTCGTTTAGTTACATTATGTAAAAATTTATACTAGTAGTTAAACCCTTAGAGAACCACGGAAACCTCTGGCACCATAGTAGGAATCTGCTCCATTGTGGTACAAAAATACTTGATCATAACGACGGTCACAAAATACGGCACCACCTAAATTTCTTATATCAGAGGGTGTCTTAACCCAACTAGATGTCTTCAGATCAAATTTCCCTAGTTTCTGTAAGTCTCGATATTGTTCTTCCGTTAAAAGTTCAATGCCCATGTCAGTTGCCATATTAACAGCTGAATTTTCCGGTTTATGTTTCTTCCTTGCTTCTAACGCTTCATGATCGTAACAAATACTCCTACGGCCTTTTGGCGTTTCCGGCGAACAATCATAAAAAACATATTCGTCCTTCTCGTCATCATATCCAACAACATCCGGTTCACCACCGGTACTCTCCATTTCATTGAGTGACCAAAGTTTTTCCGGATTCGCCTCCAGCTTCGCTTGAACATTAGACCATTCTATACCTTGGTGGCGATTCATGTTTTTCTCAAAACGATCCTTCAACACAGACAGTATTTCATCTTGTTGTTCGAGTGACAACACCTTATTAGCTTGCATATTTATTCCCCCTTAATTTTTAAAAAGTGCATATTTATGGATAGTATTCCCATTAAAAAAGAATATCAAATATGTTTCTATTATAACCTATCATTAAGCGGTTCAATTTGGTCATCATTCACCTTTATATAATTCAAATTATCTAATTGTAAATTATGATATAATATTTCCAGTACTTGTAAAGTGAGGAATTACGATGAATATTGGTGATTTACTTTTTCAGCTTTTAATGTTTATTTTTATCTTCGGGTTGTTTGCCGCCGTGTTTTTTCTAGTTCGTTCGATTCTTTTAAAACAAAAGCAGCCTAATATGGATAACGATATTAATCAAAAGCTAGATAGAATTATTGAACTACTTGAACAGGATAAAAAACAATAATTTTTATCCTGACTTCTTTACAATAGATACTATTTACCTCTTCGAAAGAATTGTATTCTCATATGGTACAGTTGTCTCTATGAAATCCTCTTCAATCTTATGAAATACATCTTTTAAGTTCTCTCTTCCACCCATTTTTCCATACCAATTCTGGACACGTTGGACATGCTCTTTATCACTTCGAACATTATTTTCAATTTTTTCGTATTCTGCATGACTATCGTATTCCCAGATCGCAAAGATTTCTATAGTCCCATCATTTTGTTGAGACATCCATCTTCCTACTAATCTCGCTCCATATTTTAGTTGTGTTGGCAGTAGCGTATTGTTAAAGTGCGTATTAAACTCTTCTACAATACCAGCATCAACAATATATTTTTTTCTTCGGAATATCATCTTTTTTCTCCTTCTATATGGAGTTTTCAACGTTTGTTATCATACGTCTTCACCGCAGGCGGTTCATATGTATGAAACTTATCGATTAAGCTAATCGGGTTTGAGTTTACGATTGCGACAGATTTATATTTCTCCTGCATAAATTGTTCTTGGACCATGTGATCAAACAAATGAACAAGAGGGTCATAGTATCCATTAATGTTAAGAAGTCCTATTGGTTTTTGATGTAAGCCAATCTGCGCCCAGGTGAAAACCTCAAAAAACTCCTCTAACGTACCGGCACCTCCTGGTAAAACAATAAAACCATCCACTAGTTCTTCCATTTTTGCTTTTCTTTCATGCATCGTTTCTACTCTATGTAATTCAGTTAAGTGAGGATGCGAGATCTCTCTTTCTTCTAGGAATCTTGGTAGAACTCCGATTACCTTCCCTCCTCCTTCTAAAACAGTATCTGCCACTACTCCCATAATTCCAACATTAGATCCACCATAGACTAGAGTAATATTACGTTTTGCTAGCTCCAAGCCTAATTGCACAGCACCCTCTTTATAAGCCTCACTTGCACCATTACTTGAACCACAGAATACGGCTAATCGCTCCATACCAATATTCCCCCAGGAATTCAGTTTATTTTTATAATAACACATCAGGTTCCATAAAAAGGCAGAAAAAATGCCTATCTCTAAAGGAAACAGGCATCTGTTATTCTATAGAATTAACTCTAACACTACATAAACAACCAAACATAAAAGCGAACCTACCAAAAATGGATTTAGCCGTAATGTTGCTTTTTCGTGTCGTGGTTTGTAGGCACCTAACAACGTATCAAATGCAGCCATTTCGGAGCCTTTTGTAAGTACATCACCTGAAGAGCTTAATACAAAGGCAATAAGAGCAAAAGTAAATGATCCAAAAAACATGGTAGTTAAGAAGTTATAATCAAAGTATACTGAAATCCCTGTTAATATCCCCACTTCGACGGCTGCTACTAAAAGTACATAGAGAATGTATCGAACCATACGAATCCCTCCATTCCGTAAACTTTCTATATGTAGTATACGAATATAGAGTGGATTAAGTTTCAGAAATTTTAGAAATTATGCAGTTTTTTACTTTAATTCTTATAATCTCTTTTCCTTTTCAAACTCAAATACTTAAGTGAGGACATCAATTGCCTTATTTCCATTTCTAACAGAACTCACATTAATTCTTTACAGTAAAAAAAGAACTTCTGCTCCATCGGACACGCTTACCTAGTAATTATTTTACTTGATCCAAATAAACAAACTCATCCACTTTATCCATTGCTTTCGTTGCTTGGAACACCTTCAAACCTCTTAATCTACTACCACATTGGAATTGAATTGTTTGTCCTTCAACCGCATTGATTTGAATCTCTTTGCTTTCACACCAGTCAATCTTTAACTTCACTTTATAAGAACCCGGTTGGACCTTTATCTCCTTTTGCTCGCCGTTTTTAATTTCGCCTACTTCTTCATCGTTTAAAAAGATTTTATATTTACGCATTTTATTAGCAAACTGATTTTCTCTATCGAAAACTAAATTTGTCACGTTTAAACACCCCTATTTACTAACATTTAATAATGAAAATTTTACCAAATATGAGTTTAGAATAAATGATTCAAAAGTCATAAATTACACGATTATCACTAGAAATCTGTTATAATACATAGTTTTATTGTTTTATAACAGGAATAATCAGAATTAGATAAAATGCCCATAAATAAAGCGTTTCTTTAAGATATATGCCCATTTTCACATAACCCTGTTGTATTTATTTTTGTATCCTGTTACAATCTATTTATATATTTATTAGAAAATTTATAATTTTCTAATCTAGATAAGATTGGAGGAATCTTCTTGACACAATTACCTAAAGTGAATGAGTTAGGATTTTTTGAGATTCGTCTAGAGTCCATAGGTGGCTTAGGTGCCAACTTGGCTGGTAAGATGCTCTCAGAGGATGGAGTTGTTGGCCATGGACTTAATGGAGTCGGCTTTTCTTCCTATGGCTCCGAGAAAAAAGGATCACCAGTGAAAGCCCATATTCGATTTTGTAACCCTGACACAAATATCCGAGATACTACACCAATAGAACGCCCTCACGTTGTCGGAATCTTCCACGATGCCCTATTCAAAACAATTAATTGTACCAGCGGTATTTATAATGACAGTACGATTCTAGTTAACTCCAAGAAAACGCCTGAACGACTTAAAGACCTGATGAACATTCAAGGTGGAATTGTCGCAGTTGTAGATGCCACAGAAATTGCCCTTCAAGAACAGACCAAAGTAAACACTGCCATGTTAGGAGCTCTTTATAGAATACTAGACTTTTTAGATCCAGAGTCTATGAGAGATACGATACGCCGTACCTTTGAGAAAAAGTATCCTCATTTTGTTGAACCGAATATTCGCACCTTTGACCGTGGCTATCATGAAGTGGAGTTTAAAGTATTTACTCCAGAACAAGATGCAGAGCCGATTCCTTTTACCCGTTCTGAACCTGCACTTGGGTATGCCAATCAGCCAATTGGTGGGACTGTAATCAATCCAGGTAACAGTATTTTAAAAGATTTGAGTATTTCACGAGCTGGTATGCTCCCTCATTTTCACGAAGATAAATGTATCAACTGTGCTGCCTGTGATACAGTTTGTCCTGATTTTTGCTTTGTATGGGAAGAAAAACCTGATAAAAAAGGTCGTCCACAAATGTTTTTACAAGGAATTGATTATCAATATTGCAAAGGCTGTTTGAAGTGTGTCCACGCCTGTCCTGTGGAAGCGCTTACAGATGCTAAGGAGTTAGATGACGGATATGCAGAGGCAAATCGCGTACCCCATCTATTTGATCTTGTAAAGAATTAAGAAAGGTGGTTCTACTCTATGTCAATTGATTTTAAAAGTGAAAATATAAAACATATGACCGGTACAGTTGAGCAAAGTATTGTCTTTGAATCTGGCAATGAAATGGCTGCATATGCTGCCCACCAGATTAATTATCATGTAATGGGCTATTATCCAATTTCCCCTTCTACTGAGGTCGCTCAGTTTTTAGATGGAATGAAGGCAAAAGGTGAACATGATATTGTCTTGATTCCGGCTGATGGCGAGCATGGATCTGCTGGTATCTGTTATGGTGCATCTACTGGTGGAGGCCGTGTATTTAACGCAACAAGCGCAAATGGATTTTTATATATGCTGGAGCAGTTACCTGTTCAATCAGGAACTCGCTTTCCAATGGTATTGAATCTCGTAAACCGGTCTGTATCCGGTCCTTTGAATATTCATGGTGACCATTCAGATTTGTATTTTGCGCTCAATACGGGGTGGCCAATTCTTATGGCTCGCGATCCTCAAATTGTGTATGATATGAATATTTTAGCTATTAAACTAGCAGAAGACCCTGAGGTTCGATTACCTGTTATTGTTTCATTTGATGGTTATTTTACGTCCCACCAAAAGCGTCGTGTACAGGTTATTAAGGATAAAAAAGATGTGCATGCATTTATCGGGGATCCTCCAAAGAACTTCCCACATGCATTAGATCGAGAAAATCCGGTAACAATCGGTCCTTATATGAATGAACCTGATTATATTAATAATTGCTATCAGCAATCTGAAGCAATGTATAATGCAGAGCGAGTGTTTGAAAGAATCTCAAAAGAGTATGCAGAGCTGACTGGCCGCGAATATCCGCTATTGGATTTATATCGAATGGAAGATGCTGAAGTGGCAGTGTTTATGTTAAATTCAGCTGCTGAGGTTTGTAAGGATGTCGTTGACCGACTCCGTGAAAAAGGAATCAAGGCTGGAGTCATTTCCCCTAACATGATTCGTCCCTTCCCTCAAAAGCAATTAGCGGAAGTGTTGAAAAATGTTAAAGCAGTAACAGTCGGTGACCGTGCGGATTCATACGGTGCGCATGGAGGAAATATGGCTCTTGAAGTAAGAGCAACTCTACAAACCTACGGAAATAGTACTACTAAGGTTATTAACCGTGTATATGGTTTGGGCGGTAAAGACTTTTACGCAGATGATGCGGAGCACTTTTTCCAGTTAGCAGTTGATGCGGTTGCGAATGATATAGTTGAGAAACCTTTTGATTATTTCGGTCATACACCTGGAAATCCCGAAGCAGCACCAAAACGTGTTGTGAACCCATTGAAAAAGGAAGACTTGGTAACAGGACTTATTACAGTTACTCCTGATGAAGAAACAGGCGAACTGAAAGTGAAAATCCCACCTTTACGAAGCTTAACGAAAAAGCCAAAACGGATTGCTTCTGGTCACGGTGCTTGTCCTGGTTGTGGAATCTTCTCTGGATTGGAGCTTTTCTTCAAAGGAATTGAAGGCGATATTGTTGCACTTTTCCATACAGGATGTGCAATGGTTGTAACGACTGGTTATCCATATAGTGCGCATAAAGCAACTTATATCCATAACCTTTTCCAAAATGGCTCTGCAACCTTATCAGGTCTTGTGGAGATGTTCCACGAGCGTAAAAGACGTGGTGAGTTTGAAGAACTTGGCTTAAGTGATGATTTCACCTTTGTAATGGTGACAGGTGACGGCGGTATGGATATAGGTATGGGACCGGCAATTGGTACGGCACTTCGTAACCATAAAATGATCATCCTTGAGTACGATAATGAAGGGTATATGAATACCGGAAGTCAGCTTTCTTACTCGACTCCAATGGGACATATGACAAGTACATCTAATGTCGGTAGCTTCCAAAACGGCAAGCCGTTCCACCATAAGGATACAGCTCAAATTATGGCTGCAACTCATATTCCGTATGTGTTCACCGGTACAGAAGCATTTGACAGAGACTTATTGAAAAAAGCTGCGAAAGCTCAGTGGTATGCTCAAAACGAAGGGTTAGTGTACGGAAAAATTTTAATCACCTGTCCATTGAACTGGAAGTCAAAGGATCATTTAGGTCGCTCAATTGTAGAAGCTGCTGTAGATTCCTGCTTCTTCCCACTTTATGAAGTCGAGCATGGCATCACGACTGTAACCTATGACCCTGAAGCCAAAAAGAAGCGTATTGATGTAACAGGCTGGTTGGAATTAATGGGTAAAACAAAGCATTTATTGAAGGAAGAAAGCAGCGAAATGCTTCAATTGTTTAGAGATGAAGTGGAACGCCGCTGGAGAATGCTGAAAGCCAAGCATGAGAGTCCGTATTTGTAAGAAAAGCGCAAGCGCCTTGAATAAGGACCATCGACTAAAAACCGCCACGTCCTGTGGCGAACGTCGATGTCAGCACTTCCTGTGCAAGTCCGACAAGCGCTGGCCGGCTAATGTCGCCACGTCCTGTGGCAACGCCGGCACTAGCACGTCCTGTGCTTCGAAACCCTGACGAGGAGGCTCTAAAAAATGCTAAAGCATTTTTTCTGCGAGGCTTATGCTCACGTAGCATTCCTTAGTGTTGCCGCCGCAGGAGGGGTGAAGCGACCTCGAGGGGCTAGGCGCTGGAGCTAGACAGCAAAACTAAGCTGACAACTTTATACTTTCTTATCTCATGAAATAAACCGTCAAGAGCGTCTTGACGGTTTTTCCTACCTATTTTGCTGACTCTACCTCAAAACCAGCCTCTTTCCATGAAGTAGTTCCTCCTTCAATAAAGGCCACATCGGTAAATCCCATCTGCTTGAGAAGATATGCTCCTAACGCGGCTTGTCCACCTGCTCCGCAGGTTACTAATACCGGTCTGTTTCGATCCGCTAATTTTGGTTCCCTTAAGTGTTCTGGCAATTCGAGATCTGCACGAATTGGAAGCATTCCAAGTGAAATGTTCATACTACTTGGAATCAGACCGCATGCTCCCGCATCCGCTGCATCCTGCACATCAATAACGAGTGTATCAGGATTTCCCTTCATCTTTTCACGCGCTTCTGCTGAAGTAATACCTTGGACATTTTCTCGTGCTTGTCCAACCATTTGTTTAAAAGTTAAAGCCATGTATAATCCTCCTAGTAGAAATTATTTAAATTACTCTTCTAGGATGTTTTGAAAACAACGAAATTAAACCCGAAAATATAAAAAGACCAGAACCCAATGGATTCAAGCCTACTAGCTATCTATTGATTTTACAACTGAAACGCTTGCTTCCTTCACTCTTTTAGTTTTTCTTTCAAACAACTCCGTACTTAGAAGGACACCCACTACAATCAAAATAAATCCTACTATTTGTACCAATCTTATCTCTTCATTTAAAAACAAAACTGACCCTGTTAATGAGAAAAACGGTGTTAAATTCAAGAATACCGCTGTTTCTCCCGGTCCTATTTGTTGAATAGCATAGTTGTAAAATAAGTTTCCAAAACCAGTTGAGATAATTGCTGATGCTATTAAAATGAGCCATGCATATCCAGGTCCCTCCGTAATAGCCGGAATTGTATTTTGTTCAATACCGATACTCAATAACATCAAGAAGCCTGCTCCCATTAACAAAGAGTAACTAGTAATGGTTTTCGTGTTAAGAGTATATGATGCTTTCCTAATAAAAATAAAGCTCAATGCCTGAGCGATTACTGATAAAAACACATAAAAGTCACCAATCGATAGTTTACTAAACGATCCACTTCCAAATACCAATATAAAATAAATACCTATCAATCCAAGAATTACACCACTTATTTTAAGACGAGTAATTTTTGCTTTTAGTAGAATTGCAGCCAATATAGTTGTAACTAGTGGGATAAGCGCCAAAATGGAAGCTCCGTTCGTCGCGCTCGTATTCAATAAACCAATTGCTAAAAACGCCTGATGACCAAAGATTCCGGTTAAAGCACTTAATGTCACATACCCGAATTCTTGTAAATTTACTTTTTGAATGTCTTTACGTATGTATAAAAAGACAAATATTACGAGTCCTGCCGCAAGAATTCGAAGAGCCGTAATTGTAAACGGTGGAAAGTTTTCAACTAATATCTTAATTGCCACGACATTAAGTCCCCAAGAAATCATGACGATTAATAACAAACCGTATAAATATATTTTTCGCAAATGGATCCGCCCAATCTCTTAATCTATAATTCCTTTCAACAGCTCGGCTTTTTTACTGTAAACCATTAAAGAAACATACTTCATATTATACGTTACTTCACATGAAAATAGGGTAAAGATTTTACAATTTCTTTCGGGTGGTTTTGGAAATATATGTTAAGATAAAAATAGAACAATTCTTTAAATAAGGAGAGAATATGAAAAAAATTCATATAATAATAGTCCTTTTCCTTTTTAGTATTGGCGGATTAATCACTTATTGGGTCACTAAGCCAAATTTTGAACTTGGTAAATATGAAACACTTCATGAAGCAATAGAAAAAGCAATTCCATATGAAGTCAATAATATCATTCATAATGAACTTTATGACGGGGTAACAATTATCATGTATACAACTGACCCAGACAAAGAGGAACTTCCTTTAGCAGATTATGAAGCACTTGCTGTTGCTTTCTTTAAAGGTAATGACAAGGATGGTTGGGAAAATATCGGCCACCATGGCTGGACTCATTATGAAAATGAGAATCTAACAGTCTATTTTGAACCACTACGCGAGTTTAAAGACACCGGTGAGACACTTCACGAGTTTTATGTAGTTTTTGGAGAAATAAACAATCCCGAGATTGTACGTGTTGAAACCAAATCACCCGAAGAGAAAAATTTTGAAGAGGCCAAAATCCTTACTAAGTATGGTAGATATTATTTTAATATTGGAAGAGAAACCATCGTACGAGGACTATCTGAAGATGGAAAAGTCCTTGACCAACAAGGTGGATAATAGGAAAAAGCTTGGAGCAATCCAAGCTTTCAGCCTTTCTTTTCTAATATGGGAGCAATCTTTTCAATACTATTCGTCCATATACCACCACGATAATCCTCAGGCAATCGCTCCAAATCCTGCTCAGTATCAAACCCCTCTGACCAGCCACCATCCCCTGCTACAAGTATCACTCTCGTATTCGCTTTTTCCATTCGGTCTACAAACTTATTTGGAAATCCCCAGAAGAACGGTGCGAATTTTTCAGGGATATGTAATTGAGTATTATCACAGGCTGATGGAACAAAGCCTGTCCAACCAATTCCGATATAGGGAAGTAGACAGCTTTTTAAGGTGGCTATTGACATCACACGAAGTTCTGGTAGTTTTTCTTGTAATACTGCTATCGGTTCATCGTCCCCATAAACCGTAAGAAAACCCAATTGTTCCTTTGGCATCTTCATTAGAAATTCCACAAGTAGCTTACCATCCTCTGGGTTACTACTTTTAATATGGATTAAAAGATTTTTATTTGGAAATTTCGAAAGAACTTCATCCATTGATGGCATTTGTCCAATCCCTTTACCACGAAAAGGGTAGGTTTTCCCACCGTCTGCTGTATAACCATAGCCTATATCCAAGTGCTTTAACTCTTCCATTGTATATTCAGACGGTTCCCCGCTACCATTCGATCTACATTCAAGAGTTCCATCATGGAAAACAGCAAACTGATTATCCTTGGTTCGTTTAATATCAAATTCAACTATATCAGCACCTGCTTCAAAGGCTGCTTCAATCGATGGAATGGTGTTTTCAGGAAAACCGTGTTCCGGCTCATAAATACGTTCTGCCGTACAAGTATCCCATTCAATCCCTTCCATCGTAAAAGTTTGTGCAACTCCTCTGTGTGCAAGCAGCAAATTATCAGTATCACTATTTTTTGAAAAAAATGAGGTATTGTTTAAAAAGATAAAAATTATTAAAACAGCAAATGCGATCAAAACCCTTTTTGTACGCTTAAATTTTTTCATATTTCCTCCAGTTTCTTTTCACATTTCTACTTTTATTATACCATTCTTTCAAAAGGTAAAATCTTACTATAGGTAGTATAAAAAATCAGCTTAATTTCCCTTTACATCAACTTCCTTAATACTTCTTTTAGTCCCATTTTCTGTCACATAGAAGACTTCTACTTCGCTCAGTGGGCTAATGGCATACCAGAACCTTTTGTCTCCTTCAACTGAAATAATTTTTGCTTGTTCCTCACCAGCATATACTTCTCTTACCGACGGATCACTTATTGGGCCTGAATATATATAAGGTTTTTGGTTCATTGAAGACCAGTTCATCCGTGAATCCCACTCTGAACCTCTTGTTTGCTTCCATTCCCATTGATTATGTTGTTTCTCAAAATATGCAATATATATCTGTTCTCCACGATCTGTATTTTCTGTAAATATTGCAATAGCGTCACTTTCTTTAACCAAATGCAACTCTGTATGAATAAGTGAGTACGAGTAATTTTTTTCCTCTTTATGCATTTCTGCCATTACTTGATGAAAGAAGTTTTCAAATGATTCTACTTCGGGAACAGTTGCATTGTTTGATTCTTGGATTACCGGAATAAAAATCACACAAAATAGTAGCAAAGCGGCTATACTTGCTACTCCTGCTGTTATACGGTTCTTTAGTTTTCTTCTTCTCTTTTTTAACTCAAAATCTCTTGTAATCCTTATAAGGTTCCTATGTATTTCATTTTGTTTATTACTATCAAATTGTTTCTCATAATCTGGTTCAGGAAGGGATTTCAACTCATCAACTAATTGATATAGCCACTCATTATCTTTCATATTGAATTTCCTCCTTCATATCCTTTAAGGCTTTTAATGCCCTATGATAAGTAATACGCACCTTATTTTCATTCCAATTTAAAATAACTGCTGTTTCAGAAACAGTCATTTCCTTTATAGCTCGGAGAATAATTACATCTCGATAGTTGGATTTTAATGAATTTATTGCATGATATAAATTTCTATTATTTTCATTCATTTCAAGCATGATATCAGGAATTGTTTCCTCATTAGTGCCGTAGCCTGTAAAACTAATAAGATTCTTTATTCTAGTACGTTTTCTTTTCCTAATTTCATCGATTCCAACATGTCGGGCAATAGAAAAAAGCCACGTTTTTACACTTGATTTAGATTCATAGGTTTCTATGCCTTTGATAGCACGAATAAAAACCTCTTGTACTAAGTCTTCTATATCTCCTGATCCTACATAATAGACTAAGAAATGGTATATATCTTTGCTGTATTGATAGAACCATTCTGTTACTTTGTCACTATCCATCCATTTCTCCTCCAATAATTAATTCACCTATTAGTCGAACCAGTGATCTGAATTATTTCAGTTTCAACGAAATTTTTTAAAATAAGTCTTTAAATGTAAAAAAGCCTGGAGTGATATCTCCAAGCTACTAGTATACTAATTTATTATAATTGTTTCAGCAACACAATTCGTTCTTCTGAGGAACATCTTCAAAAAAAACGATAAATACCATTAGAATTCGTTACCGGAAAAGCCCATTCCTCAATAAATTCATCTCCATTTTATAGTTTCCGATTGCCTCTTCATACGGAAGTTCTTCCGCAAAGGTTTGGATCAGATTGCGGAATGTTACTGCCGTTATAATCTGGAGTGCATGATATAACTCTTTCTCGTTTGAAACATTCAAGCAGTTTACATCCAGTAATGAACCAAAATGAGAAAAATCCTTCATCTTTTCATTGTTGTCATGTCCACTAATCATTCGCTCGAAGGTGCTCTCAATTTTATGGGTCATGTTTAGTAATGCATTACGAAGGAAACTTACATTCTCTTCTTCTTTTATCAGTAAGTCAAAAAACTCAATAAATGTTTCGAACAATTGCCCATTGTTTTTTTCTAAACTAGCCAGAAAGTCGTCTTTCTTTTCCTTAGCAAACTCACTTAATAACAAGAAAAACAGATCTTCTTTGTCTTCAAAGTATTGATAAAAGCTGCCTCGTGGAATTCCAGCAGACTTAATTATATTTGAAATAGAAGCCTCAAAAAGAGGAACCCTTGAGAATTCAGTTTTCGCAGCTTGAATTAAGGTTTCTTTTTTATCATCTGGTAAATTAAAAAATGTAATCTTCGGCAAGGCTTCCTTCCTCCCTTACTTATTACTACAGTAAGCCATATGGAAGCTGGAATCTTTCGTTATTGATAAATAGCTCCTGTATGTGATCTTCTGTATTGTTGTTTTCCTTCAGTTTGTTCATTTCCTTCTGCAGTTTCTCCATTTTCTTATCCAATTGTGTTGCGGTGTCTGCAGCTTCTTTTAATTCATCCTTAATTCGTTGCGGTATTTCCTTATTGTATTTGTAGTAAATTTTGTGCTCCAAGCTTGCCCAGAAATCCATTGCGATCGTACGAATCTGAACCTCCACATAAACCTGTTCTTCCCGATCCGACATAAAAATAGGAATTTGAAGAATTAAATGCAGACTTTGGTAGCCGTTTGGTTTTGGATTCTTAATATAATCTTTAACATCAATCACTTTAATATCCTTCTGTTTTTGAAGCATTGTACTTATTTTATAGATATCTGGTATATAAGAACAAGTAATACGAATTCCTGCGATGTCTCTCACATTTTCCCTAATCGAATCAATCGAAAGACTGTGCCCTTTTCGATTCACTTTTTTAAGTATGCTTTCTGGTGTTTTCAATCGAGACTTTACATGTTCAATTGGGTTATATTCGTGCATATATTGAAATTCCTGCTTTAGAATATTGATCTTCGTATTCATTTCCTCTAACGCAAATTTATAAGAAATCATAAATCTCATTAAGTCTGTTTTAATCGATTTCATTTTCGAGATATCGTTCACTTTAATATCAACTGCCATTTTAATACTCCCTTTTACGGCTCATTTATTCGTTAGTTGTAGAGTAGGTCGTTTACATAGTGTCGCGTTAATTCCAAGCGACTGCAACTCTTTAACAATCCTTTTCACTCGATTTTCTTCGGTATCTTTCTTCTTATCTTCAGGCTCTTTATTTAACATGACACTCTGTCACCTCTTTCCTAAATTGTAAAATGACAACGTGTCACCTGTCAATGGAATTTATGACACACTGTCATGACATGTGTACAATTTGTGTCATTATTTGGATTGATTCAAACAAAAACAAAAATAGCTTATGTTAGAATAATTATAGTAAAACTAACCAGAAAGATCGTATGAGCAATAGTCACTAGTTGAAGAATATCCAGTTTGGCAATAAAGGTGGGGAATTTTTGAATGTCATTTCAACATAATGAAGAAAAACTAACAGGTGGAAACGTCTCTGACGTTTATCGTTCGAAAAATACTGTTCGACGAGAATTAAAGCCTAATAGTGTTAAAATTCATAAATTATTGCAGCATTTGGAAAGTAACGGTTTTAATTACGCACCGAAGTTTTTAGGAATTGACGATAAAAACAGAGAGATATTATCATACATTGAAGGAGAAGCTGGGAATTATCCTCTAAAGGAATACATGTGGTCTAATGATGCTTTAAGAGAGATTGCTAAGATGCTACGTCAATATCATGATGCTGTAAGTGATTTTCCTTTACTAAACGAGTGGACACCAATGGATAACACTCCAAATAATATAGAGGTTATATGTCACAATGATTTTGCTATCTATAACATAATTTTTAAACACACAATGCCAGTAGGTATAATTGACTTTGATGTTGCTGCTCCTGGTCCTAGACTTTGGGACATAGCATATACTCTTTATACATGTGTTCCTTTAAGTAGATATCGTCATACTGTAAAAGGTGAGGAAGTTCGTTATAACCCATCACATGATGCCGAACGCACAAAACATAGAGTTGAATTGTTTTTTAGTACCTATGGGATTGAGGGATTGGAACAAGGATATTTAGATATGGTATTGTTGCGATTAGAAGGATTATGTAAGTACATGAAAAGAAAAGCAGCTGGAGGCGACATCGCTTTTCAAAAGATGATAGCTGAAGGACATTATGAACATTATCAAAAAGATATTAATTTCATCCGTGAACATGGAAAAGAGTGGATTTAAAGAAATCTTTCTGATACGTTAAGGTTTTATTTAAAGAGGTTATCTATTTATAACAAAAAGGAGCTTGATTATCCAAACTCCTTTTTTATTGTGCTATTTTTTCTTTTGTTTCCAAGCCAATATTAGTGTGTCTTGTTTCACTGTTCATTGGTGCTTTGTACTCCAAACGAACCCGTTTTTAATTTGATATTTGCTCCTTCTCTTATATAGCTGTTCCCGCTTCTCTTGCAACAGCCTTCTTCACGTCTAGTTCTGGATGTGCTTTTTTTACAACACTTGGTCTAGCAAGGATTAGAACAACCCCAATTAATATAATTGCTGAGACAATCAGGATATATTGTCCTGGGAAAATGTCATATAGGAATCCGAATAAAATCATCCCTAGTGGCATTAACCCCATTGCCATTGTCTCCAATATTGAGAAAACGCGTCCCTTATAATCATCATCAATCATTTTTTGCATCATTACCTGTATAGGCGTGTTAACAATGATAATCATTGAACCGAAGCAAAACATCATTACGAAATAAAAAGTAAATACCGTCCAATATGACATGGAAACCATTAAAGGAATTGACATTGCACCCATAATTGCTCCAAGTGCTATAATTCCACGTTTCGAGACAAGGAATGCATATTTAACTTCTTTACGAATTGAAAAATAAATTGAGAAGGCTAACATCCCTACAGCAAAGGCCCCCTGTGTAAAACCAAAATGCTGTGATGCCATTTTTAATTTTTCAATTAAGATATATGAGTATCCTACCTCATATGCACCAAATAGGAAATTAATAAGCAGGGAAATCCAAATCATTATCATAATTACTTGTTTTGTCTTTAAGTAATTAAGTCCGGCTTTCATGCTTTGTAACATGGACTCCTTCGTTTCTCCCTCTACCTCAACTTTCCGTTTTGCAAATAACGTAAAGTTCATCGTTGATTCAAGTACTACGGCAATTAGTGATGCTACAATGAAAATTCCTAAAAACAGGTCCATTGAAACTGCTCCATACAATAAACCACCTACTGCAGGGCTGCCAATTGCCGCAAATGACATGGACATCTGATTCAAGGACATAGCTCTTTGAATTCTTGTTTCATCTACTAATCCAGTAATAGATGAAGTAAATGTCACACCAGTAAAAGATGATGCAATTGCTAATACTGCTGTTGTTGTAAAAATTGCAACAAGTGATAATCCATAGGTTAGACTAACAATTAGAAGTCCCACAATTGCAGCCGTTGTTGCTAGCTGAGCAATAATGACGATCTTTTTACGCGAATAGCGGTCTGCCACATAACCTGCAAAAGGTGAAACGAGTGTACGCGGCAATATGTTACAAATTAAGTTTGTTGCAAAGCTCGTTGCTGATCCAGTTAGTTGTAATATATAGAAGCTGATTGCAAATGCGTATACTTGTGCGCCGAAAGAGGATATGAGCTTACTGATTGTGAACGTATATAAATGATACGTTGCTCTTTTAAGCTTTTGTTTTTCATTCATTTGAAACCCTCACTTTTTAAAAGTTTAATTTAATTAAACAAATCATAACATACATATCTCTTCCATTTCAACAAAAAGTTTAATATAATTAAACAAAATAATAAAAATAGGGAAGTGCCTATAAAAATGCTTGGAGAACAAATTCGAAAACTTCGTAAACAAAAAAAACTAACCCTTGAAGAACTCGCAGGAACAGAGCTTACAAAAGGTATGCTAAGTCTAATCGAAAACAATAAAGCAAAACCTTCAATGGACAGCCTTGCCTATATAGCAGAGCGACTTGAAGTTGAAATTTCAGATTTACTGGATGAAGTGAGTGTTCATGAATTAAGAGAGGTTTTGGATGAGGCTGAAAAGTTATTTAATATTACATTTGATGAAGATCCGGAAAAATATAAGAAGCTGCATAGTTTAATCAATCCTTATGTTGAAAAGCTAAATCAAGGGTATGAAGCTGCGAGGCTATTAGACCTGTATAGCCGGAGTCTTTATTGGGAGAAAATCGAAGGTTGGATGGAGCAATCTGAAAGGGCTGCTACCCTCTATGACCAAATGAACTTAATACAAAAAAGAGGGGCACTGGGTATATTCCGTGCAATTATATTATTCGTGGAACACGATTATGAGGCATCATTGGCTACACTTCTTCAAGAAAGAAAACAAATCGAAGCAAACCATCTATATATCGATGGAATGACTCAGCTTGACCTTGACTACCATGAGGCAATGTTACATTTTGCGGTTGGAGACACAGATTCAGCAAAACGTGTTATGGAAAAAGCAATCGAGTTCTCGAAAAAAAATAAATTGTTTTATCTAATTGATGACTTATATCGACTCGCTGCTGCTTCTGCTTTAATGGTAAACGATAAAAAAGCGCATAATTTTTATGTTAAGAAGTTAAAACAATATGCTGAGTTCACAGACGATCCAAAAGCACACTTGCTTTATCAAATCTTCAATATTGAATCATTAAACACAGTTAAAAAAGACTACAAGCAAGCCCTCGAGCTTGTAAATATACTCCTGAATGATAAAAAATATGAGGAATTAGGGGACTGGTTATATTTAGAGAAAGGAAAAGCATTACAAGCACTTGGAGAGTACGAAGAAGCAATCTCTATACTCTCACAAATTACTATACCTTCGTTTCACCACCACCCATTTGACCTTTCCCAGTTTTACCTAAAAGATACTTGGAAGGCAGAGTGTTTAAGGGAACTTGGGCAGTTGAATGCAGCACTTGAATCAGCAAAAATAGCTAAAAACAATTTCGATGCTCTACCCGATTCACCTTATAAGCAATATAGTTTAGAGGTATATGAAAGCTTAGTAAAAGAATAAGTTAGTCTGGGTATTTGCATTCTGCAAATACCTTTTTATATCTGCCTGAAGGGATGTTTGACGCATTACTTCATTCCGTTTTTTCTAAATGTGTGGGTTTTTTTTACACTTTTACCACCCACTCTCTATTAATCCAAAGTTCCCTCTCTCCTAAATTTACCAAGCCATTTCCTCCTGAGGGCGTTCATCAACACTATGAATGACCTTTCGTAATCTAGTACCAAGTAGACCAATAACAACAAAAAACCCCCCAGCAAAAACTGGAAGGCCCCGCTCACTCAACTTATTGAATTGATTAATTCCCTCATCTTCACAGCTGAACTCTGCAGCTGTTGTTTTTCCTTCGTACTAATATCTAGATTCAATACTTCCCTGACACCGCTTTTATCAACAATTGCTGGAACACCAAGGTACACGTCATTGATTCCGTGATAGTTGTTCAGCAATGTAGAAACATTTAATACTGCGCCTTCGTCCTTCAGAATCGCTGTACAAATCCGGTCTAGTGCTAGTGCAATTGCATAATACGTTGCACCCTTTGTATTAATAATTTGGTATGCAGCATCCCTTGTATTTGTAAAAATTTCTTCCTTCACTTTTTCCTCGAGGGTCAAATCTGTTCCTGCGACATTTGCGAGGCTCCATAATGGTACCTCTGAATCACCATGTTCACCAACAATATGTGCATGAACACTTCGTGGATCAATGTTTAACTCTTCACCAATTAGGTAACGGAATCGTGCACTATCTAACAAAGTTCCGGAGCCAATCACCCGTTCAACTGGAAGACCAGACTTTTTCCAAGAGAAGTAGCTCATTATATCAACTGGGTTCGTTGCGATAAGCAGAATCCCATTTTTGTTGTATTTTAAAACTTCTGTAATGATGCTTTCATAAATACGGATGTTTCGTTTTAACAACTCTACTCTTGTTTCACCGGGCTTTTGTGCGGAACCAGCTGTGATAATAACTATATCCGCATCCTTACAATCCTCATATGTACCTGCCCACACCTTTGTTCCACCAACGAATGGCATGCCGTGATTCATATCAAGCGCATCACCCACTGCTTTTTCATGATTCACATCAATTAATACAAGCTCATTCATACGGTGTCTTAACAATAACGTATATGCAGTTGTGGAACCAACAGCGCCAACACCAATTACAACGATTTTTGACATAATCTACTCTCCTCACAAAATTAATCTAAAAATGGCTTGTTCACATAGTAATACATGACTGCCATTAAAATACTACCACCAATTAAATTCCCCAACGTAACCGGGATTAAATTATAAATTACACCACTCAAAGAAATGGTCTCTGGATGATTCACAACAAGTGCAATTGCAAAGGTGCACATATTCGCAATACTATGCTCATATCCAGAAATAAAGAAACAAAACACAAATAATATCATCGCAAACATCTTTGCGCCATCACTTTCAAAGAACATCGGAATAAAAAACGCTAAACAAACAAGCCAATTACACAATATTGCTCTATAAAACAACTGGATCTGGGGATCATGCATTTTTTTCGCAACAACACTTAGCAAAAATCCATTCACTGATTCATCCGCAAATAACCCCGTTAAATAAATTAAGAGTGCAAAAGCAACTGCCCCTAAAATATTACCAAGATAACTCATTACCCAAAGCTTTACTACATGTAACCACTTCATGCTACCTCTAAGTCCAGCATACGTATAGTAAAACGTATTGCCGGTAAACAAATCTCCACCGCCATATGCAATCAAAATAATGGCTGCGCCAAAGGTAAGAGCAGCCATTGGATATGTAAAAGGTGAATGCTCTACATAAAAGAAATTCCCCGTCTTGAAAGCAACTATTACACCAAAGCCGATGAACATGCTTGCTAACATGGCTCTAGAAAGATAATGTATCGGGTTTGTATTATAAATTTTATGTTTCTTTTTGGCGAGCTCCTCTACCTTCGCTAATGCATGTGTCTCCAAACGCACTCCCCCTTTTAAAAAGCAAACTAACACAATACGTAACTAGTTTCCATTAAAGGAGGAACATTTATTCAGTTTACTACAAGTAGACAATCGGAAATATTAAAAATTTATGAATCTTTTTACTAAACCAAACGTACTAGTTACTGTTATTCATTTTGTCTAGGAGCAATGTTTTGCAAAGCTCTTATGGTATTAGAAAGCGAGGAGAAACCATGGCCGTATTAGAAGTTAGAAATCTGAAAAAATCGTTCGGTTCTGTCCATGCTGTCAAAGACATTAGTTTTTCAGTAAATCCTGGAGAAGTATTTACGATTATTGGACCTAATGGTGCTGGTAAAACGACCACCCTTGAAATGATTGAAGGGCTAGTTACACCAGACCAAGGTGAGATACAGTTTGGCGATTTAAACTGGAAGCAACACTCTGTAACCATCAAAAAGAAGATTGGCGTTCAGCCTCAATCAAGTGCAATGTTTGATCTACTTACTCCAGAAGAAAATCTTAATTTATTTGCAACCTTCTATGATAACGCCCGCTCAACCGAAGAAATCCTTACATTGGTAAATTTAACAGAACATCGCAAAAACCACGTGAAAAAACTATCAGGTGGCCAACGTCAACGACTTGCAATCGGTCTTGCGATGATTAGTGATCCGGATATTATTTTCCTTGATGAACCCACAACTGGCCTTGATCCTCAGGCACGTAGGAATATTTGGGATATAATCTTAGAGCTTAAAAGACTAGGTAAAACAACGATTTTAACCACTCATTACATGGAAGAAGCAGAGAAATTAAGTGATCGAGTTTGTATTGTTGACCAAGGACTTGTTGTAACACTTGACTCTCCTTCTGCACTCATCGAACAATTAACTAAAGAAAGAGAAGTCCGTCTTTCCTTCTTAGATGGGGAACAAGCTGCTAGCGATGCAGAAGCCTTTGCCCAGGAGATTGAGTCCGTTGTTCGCACTGAACGAGACGGAGCATCACTCCAGCTATGGACGACAAAGCCTGAGGATATGCTTTTTGATTTATTCGGTTTTACAAAAGAAAAACAGTATCAGGTCGAACAGGTTTCCATTCGTGAAATGAGTCTAGAGGATGTCTTTATTGCATTTACCGGTAAGGAATGGAGGGATTAAGGTGAATAATCTAAAACAATTTAAACAGATGTTCCTTGCTCAATTAAAATTAACACTTCGAGAAAAGCAGGCCTGGTTTTGGGGAATCTTCTTCCCTGTTATCTTAATGGTAATCTTCATGACTATTTTTAGTGGTAATTCCAATGATGAATTTAAAACGAATGTAGTAATTGTAAATGAGAAACCAAACACTGTATCTGACATGATGGCTACTCAATTACTAGATATTCCTGTGATAGAAGTTGATTCTGAGGAACCTGTCAGTCTAAAAGAAGCTCAGAAATTAGTAGAGGATCAAGAGGTTGACGCTGCAATTATTTTACCTGAATCAACTCAAGACACATCCATCACTTTACTTGTAAATAAAGAAAATGAACAAGGCACTACTACTCAGGTAGTTTCAGGCATCCTTAATAATTTTGTTCAACAAGCAAATCTAGCAGCAGTAAATGCGGCACCCACATATGAATTACAGTTTGAATCAGTTACTTCTGGAGAAAATGAGCTGGATTATACGGACTTCCTTTTAACAGGAATGATTGCTCTCTCTATTGCTCAGGGCGGTTTATTTGGAATGGTAGACTTGGTTGATATGCGAAGAAAAGGCTTGCTTCGAAGATTACGTATGACTCCTGCCAATATGGGGATTTTCGGACTAAGTGATATGGTTATGCGCCTGATTTTTAGTGTCATTCAGATTATCCTACTATCACTAATTGGGGTATTCGTCTTCGGCGCAAAGCTATACATCAACTTTCCGAGTCTACTTCTTGTCTTTTTAGTTGGAGCTTTATCGTTTAACGCGATCGGTTATCTTATTTCTTCATTTAGTAAAACAAATGAAGCATATATGGGAGTAGCGAATATAGTTAGCTTCTTAATGATGTTCGTCAGCGGTATTTTCTTTCCGGTTGAAACAATGCCGGATTGGCTTCAACCGATTTCAAACATCCTTCCACTCACCTATTTTGCGGATGGACTGAGAGATAGTATGGTGTACAATACAGGTATTTTAACAAGTTCTCTGTGGTATGGCTTTGGAAACATGGTGATTTGGGGCGGAATTGCGTTTATCATTGGCTCACTTTTATATAGAAGTAAGTCAATTGTATCTACTCGATAACATGAAGCCGGAGGAGCAACTATAAAGGTTGCTCTTCCTTTTTATGCAAAAATACAGTTGGAATAAGTGGTTCTAAATAGGAATAGAGAAAACCCCTCTTCTTTTTATTTAACTTCAAAGGCATATGTTTCATTATATGTATTTTCTAAATCAGAATTTAACCATATCTCAATTTCGTAATTACCCTTTGAAAGTCCGTCCAGAATAACAGTGCACGAAATATACTCACCACTCGCCACAACCTGGTTAGTTGTAATATCAACACTAGCCTGTTCCTCAGACACTTTATTCCCTTCACTGTCTCTAACAATATAAGCGAAACCACCATTTTTAGTAAATGGAATTTCTACATCTTTTTCGGATATGTTTTTTAAACCATATGCTAATGTTATAGCTTCATCGTTATCCTTTTTTTCTTCAATAAATGACACAAGTTCTTCTGCTATAACACCTGTACCTTCTGATTCTGTATTCACGTCAGTTTTTTCAGATTGTATGATACCGTTGTTAATGATGCTTGATGTTGCATCATCTTGGTCTACTTTACTAGTAGCATCTCTAGGTTTTTCCTGACAGGCAGTTAACACAAAAATAAAACCTACTATTACAACAAATAGAAGATTCCCACGCATAAAATCTCCTCCCAAATAGTTCAAGAGAACTAATTTTTTTCTTCATATAAGATAAATCAAATACTAAAACTGTTCTTATCTCATTATACAGAAAATAATTACCTTACTCTCCATTCTATATCAATTTATTTACATTCATGAAAATGCACGACAATTCGTGTTTAGTTTTTATACTTAATCTAGTCTAGATAAATAGCCCTACTCTACTTATAGGATGTTTGAACTGTTTTTAAATGGATAACGAAAAAGAGATGGATACTACTGGAAAAAAGAGTAGTAAAGCGATATAAATTAAAGGGTAACTATTTTCGTAGGATGTGATTATTTGAAAAAGATACATATGCTGTTATTCTTAATTTTATTTATATTAGTCAGTTGTAGTGATGATTTAGAGACTAATAATGAAAAGACACAAGATTCTACTCCTGCTGTAGAGAATTCTACTGTTGAAGAGACAGAAGATAATGAAACACCTACTACCACTCTCGAAGAAGATCAAGTTTGGCCATTTGCTTTTAATCCAAATGAAACAGTTCATTATTCCTTCCCAGCTGATTTAGGAGAAGCTGAGGACACTGTAAAAGGTACATGGTGGAGTAAACTACATTCTGACCAACTGTCCGACTCTGACAAAGAGGACATCCAAAAAGTACTTTTACCTATAATAGAATCTGAACGGAGTAATGAGGAAAAAGCAACTGTCATCCGACGCTTTTTAGCAGGGACATTCTTCCCAGACCTCCCTGGGATGTCTACCTTTGAGCCAAGAGGAAAAATTAACTTGGAGGAGGTAGAGACCAAAAGCAATATTAAGTTGAATGGTCGAGAAGTGAAAGAAAATATCAATGTGGCTATTATACTCGACGCCTCAGGATCCATGCTGAAGGTTCAAGGTGGAAAAACGCTAATGGATATTGCCAAAGAATCCATTAACAACTTTACTTCAAATTTACCTGAGAATGCAAAAGTATCATTAACCGTTTATGGACATAAAGGCTCTAATTCTGATAAGGACAAAGAATTATCATGTAGTAGTATTGAGGAAATATACCCTCTTTCAAGCTATGAATCTACTTCATTTGATTCTGCATTGCAATCTATTTCACCTAGTGGATGGACCTCTATGGCGGAGTCCTTAAAGCATGTTGGGAATAAACTCTCAAGCAATGAGAATGCAACAAATGTTATTTATCTCGTATCAGATGGCAGAGAGACGTGTGATGGTAATCCAAGTGAAGAAGCAAAGCTTTTAGCACAGTCTAATGTTCAACCGATTATTAATGTTATTGGATTAGCAGTTACTGGTGAAGATGCTGACCAACTGAAAGAAATTGCTGAAAATGCAGAAGGAAGATATATAAATGCAAAGACTCAACAGGAATTAGATAAAGAATTTGAAGAATCCACTAACACCATTAATCAATGGATCGATTGGCATCGTCAAAATACAAATGAAGCAATGGATCAACTAAGCGAGGATAAAGATCGGCTAATAGACTTAAATAGAGAAACAGTTGATCAAATGATGCTGTTTCGAAGTACTAGTATAGATATATTAATGGAATTGAACTCATCAGGTAAATTAGAATCCGATATTTATAACATAGTGTACCAATCCCTTGATAACTTTTATAATGACATGTACACGCAAAAAGATGCAGCTTACAATGAAAAATTCAAACAGATTGAAGACACATATAATGAAACTAGGGAAGAAATTGACGAAACATACAACACAAATACAGATTAAAAAAATGGACCCAATCTCTGGGTCCATTTTTCTGTTTCATTACTTATGAACTGCTACTGCTTTGTCTTGTTTTCTATCAATCAGCTTTTTAACGAAAGGCATCACATAGTAGTCTATACCAAATTTACCTGCATTGCTGCCTGCTACTAAGATGAAGATAGTTAATAACACCATTTGTGGGTTTGTACTTGTTGTTCCAGAGAACATGAATGCGAAGTTCATTGTAATTCCCATTAGTGCTGCAAAAGTTGTAAATAGACCTGCGATTAACGCAATACCAACTAATAATTCGCCCCAAGGTACTAATACGTTGAACAATTCTACGTTTGGAATTGCAAACCCTTCTAGGAAGCTAGCCCACCAGCCTTGAACTGCTGGATGGTCTCCTGTAGATTGTTGTACTGCAAATTGTAAAAAGCCATTTGCATCAAATCCGCCTGTTATTTTACCCCAACCAGATGTGATCCATTGATACCCTAAGTAAACTCTTAAAAACACCATAATAGCCGCTGCAACTTTGTTTTCTCTTAGAAATGTATTCATCATTTTTTATTCCTCCCAATCCCTTACGGATTTAATTAACTACTTTATACTGTAAGTATAGTGTTAATTAGAGAAATAAAATATCGGGGAACATCCTTATTTTATAGGTGTTTTTTCCTGAACTATTTCGGGTTTTTTTCCTTACGATCCTTCCCTTTTCCCTTACCTTTCTACGATTTTCTCCCTACCCTCACTTTCCACTTTTTCCTAGTAACTTGTAAGGAGATTTTTTTGTCGTACAAAAAGGAATTTTCTTTTCGTATATCGAAATAAATAGAGACAAATATCATCTTTAGAGGAGTCGATCATTGTGATACATAAGCTTGAGCTAAAAGAAGAGTATTTTCATGGTTCATTTAATAAGGACTATCACCCTATCTTAACTGTACAGTCAGGTGATACTGTTCAAATAAAGACGCTAGATATTCAGTGGGGCTATTCTAATTCTCCAGAAAAGGAGCGTATGATCTTTTCTTCAAGAGAAACTGAGGAAAAACCGGGTCATCCAATACTTGGCCCTATCGCAATTGAAGGTGCAAAGCCAGGAATGGTTTTGGAAATCCGGGTGAATGAACTGATCCCTGGTTGGTACGGCCGAAATTGGGCAGGTGGTAATCCCAGCTGGCAGAATAAAAAATTAGGCCTAGTGGAGGCTGAGCGTATACAGCTTGATTGGAGATTGAATCCTAAAACGATGACTGGGAGTACCTCAATTGGTGATAAGGAATTTCATGTCGGACTCTCCCCTTTTATGGGACTAATGGGAGTTGCACCCGCTGAAGACGGTGTCCATTCAACCCCACCTCCTCGCTACTGTGGAGGAAATATCGATTGTAAAGAGCTTGTTAGAGGTAGCAGTCTCTTTTTACCAGTCTCGGTAGAAGGTGCTCTTTTCTCGATTGGAGACGGCCATGCCTTACAAGGTGATGGTGAAAGCTCAGGTACCGCAATTGAATGTCCGATGGATTTAGTCGATATTACATTGATATTACATGAACAACCTTCATTTACTATGCCACGAGCCAATACCCCAGCCGGCTGGCTAACTTTCGGTTTTAATGAGGATTTAAATGAAGCAGCGGCGGTTGCCCTTGATGAGATGGTTCAGCTTATGCAGGAGTTTTATGGTATTTCAAAGACAGAAGCAACAGCTTTATCAAGTGTTGCGGTTGATCTACGTGTCACTCAAGTAGTAAACGGCGTTAAGGGAGTCCATGCCATTTTACCTCATGGCGTGCTAAGAGGATAATTTTTTTAAAAATGTACCAGGTTACCTGGTGCTTTTTTACATTATTTGTAAGTAAGTGGTTTTTAAATTGTCTGATTGGGGAACATAAGTAAAAATACTTTTTGTCAGAAATAAGGAGGTAAAAGTATTGGTTTTAAAAAACCCAATCAGCGCTTCTGAAATCGGGACGCTATGGCAAACTTACCTGGAAAAGACCCTTATTATGCGTATATTAGAATACTTCATCGAAAAGGCAGATGATAACGAAGCTAGAAACATTTTAGGGGGATTGTGGCAAGAACTGAATTACTATGTAAAACAGATGGAACTTATATTTGAAGAACAGGGCATGGTAAAACCTGTTGGATTTACGTCTCAGGATGTGAACCTAGAAGCTCCTAAACTATTTGACAACGGCTTTGATATTATGTTTTTACGGATTTTAAAGGAAATAAGCATGGGGCTTTACACACTCAATATGAATATGTCTTATACCAATAAAGTGATGCAAATCTACGAAGGCCTTACAACTGTTACTCAGAAAATCTATAAACTCGCAACCTTTTATCTACTGGAAAAAGGAATTCTTACCCTGCCGCCAAAAGTGACAATGCCTAAAAAAACAGAGTTTATTGAAAGTAAGAAATATATGAAGGGGATGAAGCTCTTTGGTGAAAAGCGTGCCTTAAATGTTCTAGAAATCGGTATGCTCCATCAAAATCTTGAGGCAAATAATATTGGAATGCAATTAATTAGCGGTTTTGCACAGGTCGCTCAAAACAAAGAGGTAAAGCAATTTTTTGTAAAAGGCATGGACCTTGCTAAAAAGCAGATTAAAATTATGGAAGATACTCTACGTGAAAGTAATATTCAACTTTCAGCAACTTCTGGAGGTACTGTCACGACCTCAACAGTTCCTCCATTTTCAGATAAGCTAATGATGCATTGCATATATATCTTGAATGGATTCAGCCTTGTTGGTACTGGGCTTGGAGCATATTTTAGCATGCGACATGATTTATCAATGAAAGCAATTTTGGCAGCAAAGGATGTTTATACATTCGCCCAAGAAGGGATCGAAATTAAAATTAAGAACGGTTGGTTTGAAGAACCGCCTCAAATGGAGGATAGACCTCAAATTATTAAGAATGGACATCAATAAGGGAATACAAAGAATACATAGAAAAAGAGCTTAGTTCTATGAATAACGGAGATGCGGGTGGTGCTTGAGGTAAAAAGTGATCGAGCACCACTCGAAAATGCCATCATATCGTTTGCAGTGTAGCATTTTGAGGAAATACCACCGAAGACAAATTGTCTTCGCTGACATATAATAAGCCCTTCTCTTTCAAAACGCTGACGCTTTTCTAGTTACACTTCACCCTTTTATTCACAATGTTCGTAATCTGTTTCTCTATCTCTTCTTGGGTAGTACTTAGTGAGATCGCTAATCCTTTAAATAGTATGCTCTGTAGATGAAATAAAAGTTTACGATCTCCTTCACTTAATTTCTTCTCATTTCTTTCGAGTTCAATCTTTTTACTCATAAAAGTGTTAATTATTTTGGCTATTTCTTTTCTGTCTCCGGTTTTCACAATATCAGAAAAGCCTCTTAAGCGGTCATGACCTTTCTCAATCCATTGAATACCTGGTGCACTGAATGTTTTTATTATTTCTTCTGCTTCCTCTGGCTGAATCATTCCCACCATTCGGATTTGATCATTATCAACAGGATTTTGAATAACTAAGTTTTCATCTTCTATCGGGTGCATGACATAATAATTTCGAGTAATACCGGCAAATGTTTTTTCACAAATATCATCTATCTTACATATACCAATTGACGAATAGATGATTAAATCTCCTACATTAAACATTTATCTGCCCCCATCTCAATCGATTGTCAACTTGGTTGACTATATTTAGTTTACCTCATTAAACCTCTTTTTGTCAACTTAGTTGACATTTATTGGAGGTTTTTATATAGTAATGACACAACAGTAAGGGAGTGAAAAAAGTGAACCCTACCCATCTACAAAATAGTGATTTAATTGACCTAATTAGTGAAAGACATGCCCAACTTCGTGGAATTGCTGAAAAATTGTGGAATGATAACAGTCAAATATCGATTTCTAATTCAGAATGGTATATCATGTCTAGAATATATAAAAGCCAACCCACCATTGCCTATGTATCTAAAAATGTAGAGATAACCAGACAAGCAACCCACAAATTTATAAAAAACCTTAAATCAAAGGGTCTCGTTGAGGTTATGAATGTAGAGAATAACAACAAAGAAAAGTGTATTCGACTAACACCCCTTGGTGAAGAATGTTATGAGAAAAATGAAGCACTCAAAGCAACACTTGAAATGAAAATCACTGATCAAATTGGCGAAAAGCAGGTGGAATTTCTTAAAGAGATACTAAAAAAAGATTGGGGAGTATAAAACGTCCATCTACTAACCATAAGGGAATCTTTTATTTTAACATACTCAAAAAAGACAGCCTTGCATTAATAATGCGGCTGCCTTTGGTTGAGCAATTATGAATATAAGCCATACGTTTTATTAACATCTTGAATAAAAATAATTCCATTTCCCGGCTCATCTATTTTTAATTTTGTACGGATGGAAGAAACAATATTATCAGTGCTTTCCATTTCTGATAAAATTAGAACCATTTCTTTTTCAGGCTCAATGTTCATTGAAAATAGTTTACTGGTTTCATGGATTCCTGAACCTCTGGCGTTAATTATAGTTCCACCCTTCGAACCAGCAACAGTTGCTGCATCAATTACATCCTCAGCATTCCCTTTTTCAACAATTACATAAATAGCTTGGTACATGCTTAATTCTGCACCTCTTTCTTCCTCATTCTCTTCTCTTTGGCAACTTCTTGCTCCGATCACTTGCCCAACAGATGTAGTAAATGCAATGCCGTGATTAGGTTTTGAAAATTTGAATATATGATCAAGCTGCTCAAGTGCTGCATTGACAGTTTTTTTGTCAGAAACCAATAAGACAATTTCTTTTTTCACATCATTGATCGCAAAGAATTCCAAGAGGCGGCTTTTTATTGTCCCTTTCCCTAGTAAAACGGTTCCCCCTGAAATACCGTGTTTTTTGGCTGTTTGCAAGACCTTGCTTCCTTTACCGAAATCAACGACAATACAAACAAGTTCAAAGTCGACTATTTCAGAATTAATGGACATCCCTTACCAATCCTTCTTTCTTTGATTTCAACTTAAATACAAATCCCACGATTTGCAAGGCAATTAGTGGTGTTAACGCTACCATGGCAATCATACCAAATCCGTCGATAAGTACATTTGCACCTTCAATTGCTTCTGCGGCTCCTTGGACAAATGCCAGAATAAAGGTTGCTGTCATTGGTCCAGACGCAACACCTCCTGAATCAAACGCAATCCCAACAAACAACTTCGGTACAAAGTAAGACATTGCTATAGCAATAATATAACCAGGTAACAGATAATGCCATAGTTGGAGCTCAGGGATAAGTATTCGTAGCATCGATAATGCAACAGCGATTCCCACTCCGATACAAAGTGAAAAAAGCACAACATTTCTTCTTACATATCCACTTGTAACATCTTCTATCTGATGAGTCAATACATGTACTGCTGGTTCTGCTAAGATCGTAACTAGTCCGAGTACAAATGCTACTATAACAACATATGCTTTACTATCTAAAGTTGCGATAGAATACCCAATTGCTCTTCCTACATCCATAAAGCCTGCGTTTACACCAACTAAAAATAAAATGAGTCCAATAAAAGTAAATAATAAGCCGATTAAAATTCTTCTAACTGCTTTCTTGGACATTTTAAATTTAATTTTTTGAAACAAAAGGAAAATAACTAGGATTGGTAGAAGTGCCATAACAATCTCAGAAGCTATAATAGGAATCTCATGTAAAAATGGTCCTAAAATAGAGTTTGTTTTTTCCACTTGAACTTCTAGGCTACCGGAAATTTTATCAGACTTCGAAATAATATTCATGATCATAACAGATATAATTGCTCCCGTTGAAGCAATTGCAACTAACCCGAAACTATCTTTTTCTGACGCCTTACTATCCTTCTTCATAGAAGAAATCCCTAGCGCAAGAGCGAGAATAAACGGTACCGTCAATGCACCCGTAGTTGCTCCAGAAGCATCGAACGATATTGCTAAAAACTCAGGGGATGTAAACAAAGCGAGTACAAAAATAATAAAGTACAGAATGGTTAGCAATTTGTACAACGGAAAATTGTGGACAATTCTAACAAGCCCTGTAGCAATAAGTGCCCCAATTCCAATTGATACAATTATCACAATACTTGTCTTCGAAATTAATCCTGATGTTACAAAATCAACCTGCCCAGCTAGAATGTGTAAATCTGGTTCAGCTATCGAGATAAAGAAACCAAGTAATAATCCTGCAATCATTACAATCCATAGTTTATTAGATTTGGCGATTGTTTTTCCCATTAACTGTCCGATCGGTGTAATCCCAATATCAACACCAAATAAAAAAATAGACAATCCAAAAATAATAAAAAGAGCACCTAATAGAAAGCGTATTATAAGGGCTGGGTCCTCTAGAGGAGTTAAGGTAAAGTTTAAGATAAGGACGATCACAGTAATAGGGAGCACTGCGAATAATACTTCTTTTAATTTAGAGATAAGTACAATCAAACAGTTGTCATTCCTTTCTATGTAGTGTTAGTTTGTTCTATAAATTGAGGAAATTGGGGATTAGAATCTGCAGCTAATCATGAGAAAAACTTAAACTCTCTACTGATATATGTATATATAATATATATCCATAGGTACTAGTAAAAAGTATCTCTTTTTATTATTACATTAAGATGGACTGAGTATCTAGTAATAGGACTTACGAATTTATGACAAATAGGGGATTACTAAGGGGTATTCATGGTGAAAAGGTAAATAGGGACAGCGTATTACTTTCACAAGTTACAGACATAGGTATCCACAAAAAACTATCTCCTATATCAATTTACTATTATCAATGACCTACCATAGGTTATAGTAAAAGTACATAATTTTCCTTAGTAATGAAGGTGATAAAATGATTGATGCACATATACATCTCGAACAGTATGACTTTAGAACTCTGCCGAGTCTAATTGAGGAATGGCGTGAAAAAGGAATTAAAGGGGTTATTGCGGTTTCAAATGATCTTGCCTCATCATATCGAACATTAGAGTTAAAGGCCAAATTTCCTGATTTTGTTCATGCAGCAGTTGGTTTTCACCCTGAATACCCCCTACCAAGTGAGGCAGACTTTTTAGAATGGGAAAGAGTCGTTAGAGACGAAAAAAGAATTATTACTGCCATAGGTGAAATAGGGTTGCCACATTATAATCTTGAAAAACTTCCATCACTTGAACAATATAATCAATTTTTATCTCGGTGTCTTGATATTGCTGGGCAATATCAATTACCGGTAGTCCTGCATGCAGTTCATGATAAAGCAGAAAAGGTATTCCAGATGCTGCAGCAAAAGAAAATAGACAAAGCTCATTTTCACTGGTTAAAGGCACCTAGTGAGGTTGTAACCAAAATAGTCGAAGCAGGTTATTTTCTATCTGTTACTCCTGAAGTATGCTATCGAAAAAGGGACCAAGCTCTTGTTACACAAGTACCATTAACCCAACTTTTACTAGAAACTGATGGGCCTTGGCAATTTGATGACATGTTTAAAAATATAGCAACTACACCCATACTGCTTAGTTACGTACTTGATAAAGTTTCAGAGTTATACTCTCTTCATAATCAAACGCTAAAGGAACAAATCCTACTAAACGTTTCTAGTTGTTATGAAATTTCTTTGTAACAAAAAAGGACTTTTTGATACTGCACGTCCAATTGCTAGTAATAGCTACAAATGGACGTGCAGTCAAATAGTCCCTTTTTTATGAAAATAACGCTTTTCTAACCTCTGATTCTGGAAGAGGTCGACTAATGTAATACCCTTGTATTTCATCAGCACCCAGTTCCTGCAGTTTACGAAACTCCGACTCTGTTTCAACACCCTCTGCAACGACAAGAATGTCTAAACTCTGAGCAAGCTGAACAATTGCACGAATTATAGCTTCATTGTCTTTGTTTTCTGAGACATTTTCAACGAAGCTTCGATCAATTTTAATAATATCAACAGAAAACCGTTGAAGATAGACTAAGGAAGAATATCCTGTGCCGAAGTCATCGATTGATATTCTAACTCCTGCCTGGGAGAGCAGTTTTAGATTATTGATCACAATCTGATTATGTTCAATAAATAATCGTTCTGTCATTTCAATTTCTATGCTATTTGGTTCTATCCCTTCAGACGTAACAATCTGTAAAAATTCGTTAGCAAAGTTTTCTACATTCAATTGTTTGCTCGATACATTAATTGAAAGCTGTGTCAGAGAATCCCAGCTTTTCAAGGTTCTACAAGCTTCTCGAAGAATCCAGTACCCAAGTGGGATTATTAAGCCACTCGCTTCAGCTATCGGAATAAATGTAGAAGGTGAAACCATTCCAAGTTTAGGGTGATTCCAACGAATGAGCACCTCATAGGATATCGTTCTTAATGAATGTGCATCGACACGAGGTTGATAAACTAAGAAAAACTGATCCGTGTCTAACGACTGTCTAATCGATGTTTCAATTTTCACCTTTTCCTTATATGTCTCATCTATAGTTGAATTATAGAGCGTTATACCATTACCTTCTCTTTTTTTACTTTCATACATAGCACGGTCTGCATTACGAAGCAAAAACTCCGGAGAATTACCATGATCAGGATAGATGGAAATACCTATACTTGGAGTAATCTCAACCTCTTTTTCATTAATACGATATGGAGTTCGAATTACTTTGAGCGTTTTATTAGCAGTATTCATAATTTCCTCAAGAGAAACTGCATTCGGTAAAATGATTACAAATTCATCCCCAGCAATACGTCCAAGTACAGCATTATCATTTGTACAAGTCTGTAATCTTGATGCTACCTGTTGAAGAAGCTCATCCCCTGCCTCATGTCCCCATTCATCATTGACTTGTTTAAATTTATCAAGATCAATAAAAAGAAGACCTGCTTTCTGTGCTGAATTCCCTGCACTTTCTATTGCTTCCTCCAATTTATCAAATACAAGTCGTCGATTTGCCAGGCCTGTAAGCATATCATAGTATGCCATTTTTTCCATTTCCGCTTTCTGTTGTACACTTTCTGATATGTCTTTGGATATTCCATAGACTCCAATAATACGATCATCAGATTTCTTTGGTATAGCAACAATTTCACATAATAATCTAGATCCATTTTTATTAAGGATATGGGATTGTATACGAACAGATCCTCCTTTTAGAACATTATTAAATGCCTCCAAGGTATGAGGGAGATCTTCCACTGCTATATAATTGGTAAATGACTGCTGTATAAGTTCTTCTTTTGAATAACCCGTTTGCACTAAACCAGCAGGATTTATATCTGTAAAAAAGCCATTTGAATCTAGCGAAAAAACGCTATCCATATTGTACTGGAATAATGAACGATATTCCCTTAAGGCCTGAACGGCAGTCTTTTCAAGTACATCCCTTAGGTTAACATCGATCATGGTTCCAATAATTACTGGTTTACCATCAAACTCTGAAAAAGCAGGTGCAACTGCCACTCTAATTTTGGTCTGATCTTTACGAACCAACTGAATCTCATAAACACCTGGTTCAGATTTCCCTTGTAATCGCAATTCAATACGTTCGCGAAGAAGTTCAATATATTCTTCAGATACATAACGATCAATCGTACCTGGATCTTTACTAATTTCCTCTTTCGTATAACCCAACATTTCTGCTGCGCGAGGATTAATGTATAAAATGTCTTCGTCAGCAAGCATATATGCCCCTACTTGAACGTTATCCAAAATAAATTTACATTTTTCTATTTCATTTTCATTTATCAGCATCGCATAACTCCTACAACAATTCTGTAATAAACAATCAGATTATAAGTATTCTATGAATACTATTATAAACTATTTCTTGTAGTTTTTTGGATATCCCATAAATTAACATCCTTTATATTTTTGACAATTGATGGTAAATAGACATCGAAAGCAAAAAAAGTAAATGATTTATTGAAATATTTTTAGATAATCTCTAAAACAATTGCAGACCCTTTTTTATAAAGCTATCATAATGGCATAAAGTGAAACTTCAATCAGTGGAGGTTTTGTTCAACCCACTGATTGTTAGTTGAACCAATCGGGGTGTTAAAGTCCGTTATCTTCCACCGTTTTGAAGTGGAAGTCTTACGGACGATTACTCCGAGATAAAAGGAGGGGTAACTTTGAAACTATCTAGCATTTTCAGTGATGGGATGGTTCTACAACGTAATAAACCAATAACTATTTCTGGATATACAAATCCTTCACAAAATGTACATGTACAATTTCTTGAGAGAACATTTTCAACCACTTCTGATCAAAATGGTGACTGGAGCATCAACCTTGGTCAGTTTGAACCAGGCGGGCCCTACCAACTGGAAATCGAAGCTGATGATAAAATCGTAATCCAGGATATCTTGATCGGGGATGTATGGATCCTTGGCGGCCAATCAAACATGGAAATGAAAGTAAAAGAAACTCTAGATCTATTTTCTGAAGAAATGAAAGCGGTTCACCAACCATTCATTAGACAATTTACGGTGCCACAGGAATATAATTTCCATGGACCAACTAGATTCGTAGAAAACGGCTCATGGATTAACGCAAGTGGAACTTCAGTCATGGATTTTAGTGCAGCAGGTTATTTTTTTGCTAACGAAATCTATGAAAAATATGGAGTTCCTATTGGCTTAATTGCAACAGCAGTAGGCGGCTCACCAATTGAAGCTTGGATAAGTGAAAGTACATTACGTGAAATTGGTGGCTATGAAACTGAATTAGAGAAAAATAAAGATGATTCCTATGTCTCTTCTGTAAAACAAAGTGACGAAAAGCGCCATGTCGCTTGGGGGAAACAATTAGATGAGAAAGATTTAGGTTTACTTGAAGGCTGGTATGAAGAATCCTTTATCCCAGAGGGCTGGAAGGAAATTAAGGTTCCTGGGACATGGGAAGAAACAGAGCTCGAAAACTTGAGAGGTTCTGTATGGTATCGATATGAATTTGAGTTACCATCTTCAATGACAGAGAGCGAAGCTATATTAGCACTAGGAACAATCATCGATGCGGACAACACATATATTAACGGAACATTGATTGGCAACACGACCTTTCGTTATCCGCCAAGACGCTATCCAATTCCTGATGGTATATTAAAACCTGGAAAGAACAACATTACTGTACGAGTGATTAGCACTCAAACAACAGGCGGTTTCGTAGTTGATATGCCATATAAAATTAGTGCGAATGGTCAAGTAATAAGCCTAACAGGCACATGGAAATATCGAATTGGTGCCGTTACGGAAACATTGGAAAACCCAACCTTTTTCCAATATAAGCCTGCTGGAGACTACAACGGGTTAATTGCACCAATTAGTAATTATTCTGCAAGCGGCGTCCTCTGGTACCAGGGAGAGTCAAATACAGGTCAACCCGATACCTATAAAAAGCTATTTGAAGTGATGGTGAATGATTGGCGTCAGCACTGGCCAGAGATTCCTTTCTTTATTACACAGCTAGCTAACTATGACACTGGGGCTCCAACGAACAAGAACTGGGCCGAACTTCGAGAGCAGCAACGCCTCTCTCTTGATATACCAAATACGGCAATGGCAGTTACAATTGATATTGGAGAATATAACGACCTCCATCCTCAGGACAAAAAGACACTGGGGCAAAGACTTGCATTATGTGCTAGAAAACTAGTTTATAAGGAAGACATTGTCTATAGTGGACCATTGTATAAATCTATGGAAATACTCGGAAGTGAAATCCATTTAACTTTTGATCATATAGGTAGTGGCTTGGTAGTCCGTGGAAAGCAGTTAAATTCGTTTGAGATTGCAGAGGACGGAGAGTTTTCTCCAGCTACAGCAATTATTAACGGAGATAAGGTTATTGTCAGTAATAGCCACGTTACAAAGCCTACTCACGTACGATATGGATGGTTGGACAATCCAGACAACCCCAACCTCTATAATATAGAGGGCTTGCCGGCATCACCATTCACAACGGAAAGTAATTAATATGAGGGACAACCTTGATTGTTAGGGGTTGTCTTTTTTCTTTATAGGTTGGGTTGGAGAAACAATCTATCTTACTTTCGGTCTTCTGCTGTGTAAATGATTGGTTCGTAGAAGTGGTCTATCGTTCTTTCGGTCTTCTCCTGAGTTTTTGAATAGCTAGTAGAACCCTTCTACCTTACCCAAATCAGCCGCCGTCCTCTTTCTCGGGCACGTAGAACCTCTCTACCTTACCGAAATCCTACACCCGCCCACTTTCTCGGGCACTTAAAACCTCTCTACCTTACCGAAATCCTACACCTACCTCATTCTCGGGCACATAGAACCCCTCTACCTTACCGATCCTACACCTACCTCATTCTCGGGCACATAGAACCTTTCTACCTTACCCATATCCACCACCGCCCCCTTTCTCGGGCACTTAGACCTACAACCCACCCAAACCCTCCCCACTCCTCAACAGACCCACAACCAAAAAAAACAAAAACCCCTAAACACAAAAAAGCACCTTCATTTCAAGCGGAAATTTTGTTATTATACTTAAAGTAAAATAGAGAATGAAAACAGGTGAGGACAAAGTGGATTATCAAGTATTACTTTATTATAAATATATTGCAATTGAAGACCCGCAGGCTTTTAGAGATGAGCATTTTAATGTATGTACGGATATTGGCTTAAGGGGAAGAATCCTTGTTGCTGCCGAGGGGATTAATGGTACTGTTTCAGGTACAATCGAACAAACTGAAGCATACATGAATCATATGCGCAATGATGCTCGATTTTCCGATATGGTTTTCAAGATTGAGCCTAGTGAAGTGCATGCTTTTAAAAAGCTGAAAATCAAAGTAAAACCCGAGATTGTAAATCTTAGCCTTGATGATGATCTGAATCCTAACGAATTAACAGGAAAGCATCTTTCACCGAAAGAGTTTTATGAGACACTTCAACGTGATGATGTCATTGTGCTTGATGCACGAAATACGTACGAATATGACTTAGGGCACTTCAAAGGCGCTATCCGCCCAGACATTGAAACATTCCGTGAATTGCCACAATGGGTAAAAGATAACCTGAGTGAGCACAAAGACAAAAAGATTCTAACCTATTGCACGGGTGGAATTCGTTGTGAAAAATTCTCTGGATTCCTTGTAAAAGAAGGCTTCCAAGATGTTTCGCAACTTGAAGGTGGAATTATCAGCTATGGATACGACCCAGAAGTTAAGGGTGCTTTATGGGATGGAAAATGCTATGTATTTGATGAACGCATTTCTGTTCCGGTTAACCGTACTGGAGAAGAAACGGTGGTTGGTAAGTGCTACCACTGTGGCAAACCTGAAGAGCGTTATGTAAAATGCGGTAACCCGGAGTGTAACAAACATCTTCTCCTCTGTGAAGAATGTGAACACGAGCATCACAGAGCTTGTAGCAAAGAATGCAAAGAACACCCTCACAATCGTTATGTGAAGGAACATCAACTGACATAATCAAACAACCTCCCTCTTTTTTTAAGAGGGAGATTTTTTTTCCACTAAAAAGGGTACTGTTATAGTAACTCTTGTAATCTAGTAGGGGTAGTGTTTATTTCACCAACAGTTCACGTTTTTCTTTCACGATACTCTCTTTCACTAATGCCCTTTTAACCCCTTGCAATTCTACCTGAACTTCCTCTATTTCCTTAATAATCTTATATATCTCATTTTCCTTTGCAATTTCCCAATGGATATCCTGCAGTTTGAGTACTGCCAAATAAATTTTTTCCTCTAAAAATAGCCTTCTCTCTATCATGTTTCACCGACTCCTTTTAAAAAGTCCTAATTTCTGATGTCGCCATTTAAAACAATCACTAACGTTCGTTAGTATAATAATCTCTTTACTAATAATTTGTCAATCTTTTACCATTATTTATTTAAAGTAAAGAAAATATTTATTAGCGTTCTAATAAATACTTCCCTTCCCTATCTTTTATTATAAAAGTACTACCTTACCGTCCAATCTCAGCAATTCCTTCAGAAGAATAGATCACTTTCCCCTTTTCCTTATTTTGCGCAACCTTATACATTGCTTTCGCTACTGTTTGACCTTCAATAGCTTTGTATTTTCGCATCGGACCGACAAACACAAAGCCCAGCACCTTATACAATTTTGCTGCAAATTCTTCACCAAGTCGAAATTCCTGTCTATCTCCTAACAGAAGAGACGGACGGAAAATAGATAGATGTTTATACCCAAGTGATGTAACCTTCTCCTCAAGCTCACCCTTCATTCTTGAATAAAATATAGGAGACTTTGGGTTCGCATTCATCGAGCTGACAAGTAAATAATGTGCAGCACCCGCTTCCTTAGCAAGACGTGCTATTTCAACCGGATATTCAACATCTACCTTGTACATAGCTTCCTGTGTTTTTGCCTTTTTAATTGTTGTGCCGAGGCAAATAAAGACATCTTCTACAGCCAAATACTCTCGATAATTCTCCAAATGTGAAAAATCTACCTGTACCTCTTCTAGCTTCGGATGATTGATTCCAAGAGGTCTACGTACAAAAGCGTACACCTTTTCATATTCATCAGCATTTATAAGTACACGAAGAAGTTTATTACCAATTAAACCTGTTGCACCGGCAATTACTGCCTTTTTACTACCCATACGTAAACACCCTTCCAAGTAACGCTTTTACTACCCACATCATGCAAGAAAGTGAACGTTTTCGTCAAGTTTTACGTAACTGCTTTAACGAAATGATGCATAACTATTGCCTTTCGTCATATATTTCATGGTATAATGAATGAGTATTCATTCAATTTAAAAGACGTTATTGTAAAATAGATACTTACTCAAAAAGAGGTGGACATATTGAATCGAATTGGTCCTATTATTATTGTAGAAGGTCCAAATAAAAGTAAGGTCCCTTTTTCACGAAGCATATACTTAGATTGTGAAGATAAAGTACTTATTGATACAGGGGCTGAAGCCGAATCATTGCTTAAGATAAAAAAACAGTACGGTATTAATCTAATAATTAATACGCATTACCATCCTGATCACACACAGCATAATCATCTTTTTAAAGATGTTCCTAAGTGGATTAATCAAATTGAATACGAAACAACTCGTAGTGTGGAAGGTGTTGCAAAAGCAAATGGAATTTACCAAGAATGGGGACCAACGGGTGTAGAATTTTTTAAACAGTCCGTACCTACTGAATGGATTGAAAACCTAAGTGACATCTCGGATTACTATGAGTATGAAAAAGAGTACCGGTTTGGGAATATCAATGTGAGTTTCCTCCATACTCCTGGTCATACAAAGGGATTTGCATGTCCTTATTTTCCTGACTTAGGCGTTGTCTTTGTTGGTGACTATGATATGACAACCTTTGGACCTTGGTATAACGGAACAGATGGAGACATTGACGAATTTATCGCTTCTGCCAAGCGACTGCTTTCCCTTGATGTCGACACCTATATTACAGGACACCAAAAAGGCGTCTTTACAAAACAGGAATTTCAAGAAGCAATGAAAAAGTATTTGGCTATCATTGATGAACGCGATCAAAGAATTGAACAATATGTTAAACAAGGGATGACCTTTGAAGAACTTGCCAATGTCGGCATTTTCTATCCGCAAAAAATGCTTCAACAGCCTATTTTACAAACCTGGGAGCGAAGTGGAATTCGTAAACACATTAATAGATTAGGATTAACTGTTTTAGGTGCAACAAATGAATTTGTCATATCATAAGAAAAGCGCAAGCGCCTGGTAGAGGAACACCGATTAAATTCTGCCACGTCCTGTGGCGAACATCGGTGTCAGCACATCCTGTGCAAGTCAGACAAGTGCTGGCCGACTAAATGCGCCACGTCCTGTGGCAACGTTGGCACTAGCACATCCTGTGCGTCGTAACCCTGACGAGGAGGCTCGAAAAAAAGCAAAGCTTTTTTCCTGCGAGGATTATCCTCACGAAGCATTCCTTAGTGTTGCCGCCGCAGGAGGGGTGAAGCGACCTCGAGCTGCTTAAAAGCGAAGCTTTTGCGCAAGATAATCGAGGAAGCTTATTCAGGTAGAGGAAAACTGGCTAGGCGCTGGAGCTAGACATCATAACTAAGTTGAAAGTTTTATACTTTCTTATCTCTAAAAAACGAACGCACAAAATAGATTACACATCTACTTTGTGCGTTGTTTTATCTTTCCTCCCACTCAATATCCTCATTCTCGACTAGGGCTTCGATTGTTTGTAAGTGGTCAGTTTCGCTAGTGATTTTATAACCATCTAGATATGTTTCTCCAAGATCAAACACAAATGATTGAGTTCTTAGTATCCCATCCTCATTTTCTATTGTGGTAAGGATATCTACATAGTATTTTTCATACCAGCCTGCATCATCACGGTCTTTTATCATTTCAATCTTTGAGAAATCACTCAATAAATCTTCCATTATTTTCTCGTCTTCTATGGTTGCTTTTGATTTCAGCACTGGAAAAGAATCCCCAGAAGTATCTTTAATAGAAATTGTTATTCTTTGAATCTCACTCTCATTATTTATTAAACTCGAAGAATACTCTGTAAAAGTCGTGTATTTTTCCTGAATATACAAGTAACCAATACCTGATACAACCAAAAGTATTCCAAGAATAACTGCAATTCTCTTTTTAAATGTCAATTTAATATCGAATATATCGAACGCTTTATCAATCCAGTTATGCATTTGTTTCCCCCCATTATTCATAGCCCCCTACAGCTTCAGGAAGCTTTCTATATTCTTCCTTTTGTTTGACAAAATTGAATACGAAATTACGCATTTGTATTAGTTGCTCTGCATCAGAGGTTAACTCACAGTATTGCCCTGAAACTACGTGCGTGTATATTTCCCCATTAATTGTAATCTCCCATTTATCTGTACTATATGGCTCCTGACTACAAGCAGTATTTGGTATTAACTTTTTTTCTTCAACTATATTAATTTCTTTCATCTTCTTATAAATTGCGGCTAGTTCACTATTTGAGAAAGTAACCTTTGCAGTGGCAGTACCGTTTTCTATTAAATCCTTTGTTACGGTTCCACTATAAGTGTTAATCTCATTTTTACCCAGCACACCAAAATTCAGGCTGAAATTAAAGTCATGGGGCATATCGTCTGGCATATTTGAAGGAATTGAATCAGTCCGATCTTCACAACCAACAATCAACAGCATAATAAAGAAAACCCAGACAAAAACCTGTTTCATAGTAGCCCCCTAACAATTGTTATAGCAAGAAAATATAGCGATACAATTATAAATAATGGTAAAATAAGAACTAATTACTAGATTCTTAAATCTAATGAAATATTTTTGTCTCTTAAAAAAAGAATATTGTCGAAATATTAAATCTATTATAATATAAATATAAATACAAATCCAATAGAAGGTGAAATATGGAAATCACGAAGCATTTTTTATTTAACCTTGCACTATTAATTATGATTTTATTTATTGGGTTATTGTGGATCGAGAGGAAAATTAATCTTACTCTTTCTAAAAGGGAGGCCTTCTTAGGATTTTTTATACTGCTTCTGGTTTGTTTTTATTTTTCATACAAACCTTCACCGGAGTATCATTTTGACCTTCGCCTTCTGCCAGTGCTACTTGGCGGTTTATATCTGGGAATTGGTTCGTTTTTGTGTCTCGCTGTTATCGTTATCAGAGGTTTTTACGGTGTTGATACAGGCTTTTTTACAAATATACTGCTATATTTACCTCTCTCTTTTATTTTATGGAGAATATACCCTTGGTTTTGGAAACAAAATTCATCAAGACGTGTTTTCATAACAGTTGCATTAGGACTAACACTTTCTATTGTTACTGCTACAGGTATGCAGATTTTCACGCCACCAGTAGATTTATTTGATGCATGGTTTGCATATTTGGTTGTACCACCGATCGGACTTGGAATTCTGTCGTATTTAATTGAATTCGTCCGAAAAAATCTACATATGCGTCAAACACTCGTAAAATCTGAAAAACTGCAAGCTGTCGAACAGATGGGTGCCGCAATTTCTCATGAAATTCGTAATCCCCTTACGGCAGCAATGGGATTTGTTCAATTATTGATGAATAATAATCTCTCGCGACTCAAACAAAAAGAATACTTAACAATTATTAAAGAAGAGCTTGCTTCGGCTGAACGTGTAATTCAAGATTATTTAACCTTTTCAAAGCCTTCTCTTGATACAATTGAAACTCTTCATGTAAAAAGAGAGCTAAACCAGGTGATTAAAATATTAAAACCGACTGCTAACCAAAATTCAGTTGAGATTAATACGAATTTTACTTTTATGGGATCCATTGAAGGTGATCGTCAGAAATTCCAGCAATGCTTTATTAATGTAATTAAGAATGCGATTGAAGCAATGCCACGTGGTGGACGACTTTATGTTGAAACAAGCTATGATAAAAATTACATAACAATCATTGTTAGGGATACAGGTGTTGGGATGACAAAGGAACAAGTTGAAAGACTTGGCGAACCCTACTACTCAACAAAGGGTTCTAAAGGCACAGGGCTTGGTATGATGGTTGTTTATAGTATCGTAAAAGCCATGAATGGTACCATTCGTGTAGAAAGTGTGCTAGAAGAAGGTACTGAATTTACGTTCCAGTTTCCTTCTGTTAAAACAATACATGGGTAATAGCCGACTCTAAATGAAATCGGCTTTTTTTATGTGTTTATATTAATTCTGAAAAGGCCTTGCCTCTTTTTCTAGCTCGAATATGACTTTTTAATACCTCATATACCTCGTTTTTAGTACCCTTTATGTCAACCTTTTCCCCTGTAAGAAGACAGTATAAAAGTTTCAAGTCCATTACAGTCGTTTCCTTCATTATCTTAGATCTTGTAGTTGTATCTATATACGTTTGGATCTGCTCACTAGTGTGTAGATCCTCAAAAGAAATTTTGGTACCAACAAGCTCCTTATAACGCTTTTGAAATAATAGGTCTACACTCTCCGAAAAAGAAACTTTTCGATTTTTAGATGATGTTTTCTTCGCATTTGCTGCTTGAAATTTTGGTGAAACAATTTCAACATCACCGTATCCTATGAAAATCTCTATTGCTTGTTCAACTTCCTTAATCTCCTTTTTTGACAGCTGAAGTGTTTCATAGATAGCTTTTGTCTTTTCTAAATGACTAGCAAGTTTTTTATAGGTTACAGTTGCCATGTACACTCTCCTATCCGTTTAGGTAACTATTACACCTGTTGGCTCAAGACAATCCAACAATTCATCTGTTAATCCTGCATACTCTGAACATTTCTTACCCTCGGCTGTATCCCGTGCAATGTCCTCGTAATTTCGAATAATCGTATCAAATAAAATTTTTCCTTCTTTATCAATAGATAATAACGTTTGAAATCCTGATAACTGTAAGTCCCCCATTAAATCTTGGCGCACGTTCTGATTTTTCACAGATCCCTTCTTCAACGTTTCAAAAATACCAATTAATTGAGGTTTCGGTCCAAACAACAACTTGGCTAGTGTTGCATTCTCATCCTCTAGGCAATATTTCTTATAAATTCCTTCCACTGTTTTTATGTAGTGTACGACTCCACGTATACTGATTGTTTGGACGATAGTAGGTATCATATAGTAGTCTGATAGTAAAAAAGCTCCCTGTGTAATCACATTATTACTCGGAGGACAATCAAATAAAATATAATCATAGTCTTTCTCAATATTACTCGTTTGGAAAAATTGCTGTAGGACCACTAAGTCTTCAAATTCGTTCTTTAGCCTTGCAGCTATTTGATCAAGGCCACCATTTTTATAAAAGATATTGGAGGGTATAAAGTGGATTAGTTCAGCGGTTTGTTTTATTAATTTTGTAGTAGGAATGTTGTACTCCAAATACGGAAATCTTTTAAATTGGTGCCACATATCATAAATAAAATTAAGGCTCTCGTCTTCTTCAAGTTCATCAAGTGTCTTATCAATCCTTGTTAAGCAGATTTCACTCAGTGAGCACTGTGGATCAAGGTCAATTAATAATACTTTTTTGTTTGCTTCAGCAAGATGTAAGGCAATCTGATAAATACTTGTTGTCTTTCCAACGCCACCTTTATAGTTTCCAACAAATATCTTCTTCGCCTCTCCCATTTTTAACCCCCTCATTTTATATTCAATAAAATGTATTAGAAAAATAGGAAAATATTCTTAGAATTGCACAAGGCGCCCGCCTAACGGCGACAAGCATAAGACGAAATGGCTGGAAGGTTGATCTTTAACCTTCCTGACAGATTGGCTAGACCAAAGAACCGATGGCGCCTGGAGCTAGACACCAAACTTAGTTGTAGATTACAAACCTGTTAAAAAGGAAAAAGCAAATGTCAATAAGCAATGGTATGCTTTTAGATTGGTTTGCTAGTTAAAAGCATACGAAGCTTCCATTTTTAAGGAAAAAGCTTTCGAAGTTAATACAGGTTGAAAACTGGCTAGGCGCTGAGCAAAACAGCAATATTTTATGCTTTCTTATCTCTTAAAATAAAAAGCTGGTAAAGGCAAAATACCTTTACCAGCTTTTTTTAAACAAAAGACATTGGGGTTAATGCATAACAATGATTGAGTGGCCCGCTTCCCTTTCCAAGGTCAAGACCAGCCTCCAATGCTCCTGAAATGTACCTTTTTGCTTCTCGGATACTTGTTTTACTATCAAAACCTTTTGCTAGATTACATGCAATTGCAGATGAAAGAGTACAGCCTGTTCCATGTGTGTTAGGATTGTCTACTCTGTTTCCTGGAAACCAAATGAATTCTCCACTGCTATATAAAAGATCATCCGCTGTATCTTCAAGGTGGCCACCTTTTATTAAAATATTGCCTTGGTAGCCTTGAGATATTTTTACTGCTGCTTCCTGCATGTCTTCCTTCGTGCGAATTTGAATACCACAGAGTGCTTCTGCTTCATGGATATTTGGTGTAATAATGGTTGCTAGTGGTATTAGCTTAGTAATGAGCGCATCCATCGCTGTTTCACTGAGTAACCGGCTGCCACTTGTGGAAATCATAACTGGGTCAACCACGATGTTTTTAGCTTTGTACTCCTCAAGCTTTTCAACAATTTTCAAAATAATTCCAGGGGAAGAAACCATCCCTATTTTCACACTATCAGGATATATATCAGTCATAATGCAGTCCAGCTGTTGCCCGACAAAATCGGGAGTACAGTCTACTACCCCAAATACTCCTGTTGTATTTTGAGCAGTAAGCGCAGTTATTGCGCTCATGGCATACATATTATGTGCCGTAATGGTCTTAATATCTGCTTGAATCCCCGCTCCTCCACTACAATCAGAGCCTGCAATTGTTAAAACTTTTTTCATTTTGGCAGCCTCTCCTTTTCTTGAGTCATTTTTGTAGACAGGTCACGCAACACCTTACATGACCTTGCTATATCAGGCTTTGCAAAAATCGCTGAAACTACTGCAACTCCATCAACACCAGATCCGTTTAATTCATGGATATTGGTTTCGTTAATTCCACCAATTGCAACAACCGGAATTGACACAGCTTGACAGATATCTTGAACCATCTTGAACGTCATTGGAGTAGCGTCGTGCTTCGTTCCTGTTGGAAAAACAGAGCCGACACCAAGATAATCGGCACCAGATTGTTCGGCTTCGATGGCTTGCTCTACAGTTTGAGTAGAAACTCCGAGGATTTTATCAAGTCCAATCATGCTTCTCACAGTTGCCACAGGTAAATCTTCTTGCCCAACATGTACTCCATCTGCTCCACTCGCAAGCGCTATTTCAACATTGTCGTTAATCACAAAAGGCACTTTATATGTATCTGTTAGCTTCTTAATCTCTAAAGCTTCCTGTAAAAACGAATCATAATCTAGCGCTTTTTCACGTAACTGAACAAATGTTACGCCACCTTTAAGAGCTTCCTCTACTTGTTCAATTAGTGTTTGGTTTCCTGTCCACGCTCGGTCTGTTACTGCATATAAAAGCATATCTTTTTTATCTACCTTCAATTTTCATCCCGCCTTGTAATAATGTTTGATCTAGCTTGCTCATATAATCGATGAGGAACATTCGGAATGAAGAAGTCCCACCCTCAGTTGCTGAGACTCTATCAAAGGCGAGTTCACCACAAAGTCCCAGCGCACTAACTGCAGCTGCGGTACTCGGAAGGATTTCATTAGGATTCGCTCCACAGTATGCTCCTACAACAGCCGTAAGCATACATCCAGAACCTGTGATTTTAGCCATCATCGGGTGCCCATTTCTGATTACATATGCATTTTCTTCATTCGCAACAATATCAATCGCACCGGTTATTGCTACTACTGCTTTCGTTTGTGCACTAGCTGCTTTTGCAAATTGAATTGCTTCTGCCAGATTTTCTTCTGTCACTACATCTTCAGCTGCAGCATCGACTCCCTTTGTATTTCCGCTACCGGCATAGACAGTCTTAATCTCAGACATATTCCCGCGAATTACAGAGTATTTCACCTCTTCAAGCAGCTTGTAAACTGTTTGTGTTCGAAGTGTTGATGCTCCTGCCCCTACTGGATCTAAAATGACTGGATGACCTAATTCGTTCGCTTTTTTACCAGCAAGAATCATAGATTCTACTGTTCTTTCATTAAGCGTTCCTATATTGATTACGAGGCTACTACAAATACTTGTAATCTCCTCCACTTCCTTACTGTCATCAGCCATAATCGGTGAACCCCCACAGGCTAACACTATATTAGCGACATCATTCACGGTCACATAGTTCGTAATCGTATGTACAAGTGGCGTTTTCTTTCTAACATTTTCTACGATTTGTTCAAACAAGTTCATCTCTCCTTTTTGATAGTTGGATGTTTGCGAAGTTGGGAAAATAAAAAACGGCATACCCATAAGGATATGCCGCATGTATACACATACTAAATAAACTCCCTACGTTGGCATTATCCAAATCAGGTTCACGGGTCTAAGCTACATTTCGCTTACTCTCAGCCTGCAGGTGCAAGCTCCCCTTACTTTGATTAAATTTTTAAACAATTCAAGTATAACATAGATTTTGGGTTTGTAACTCTTAATAGTTACTAAACTTCCATCTCCAATGGGACTTCACATGTCCCATTTCTATAATGATTGCTCCATCTTTTCCAATTGTGAACCTACAAATTTTTCGAGTGCCACGAATGTTTTTTCTTCAAAAGGTGATTGTAAGTTCCCTTCCTTAAGAAGTTCTAGGAAGGATTTACTTCCTCCTATTTTACAAAGCCTGACATATGTTTCCCATGCTTTTTCAAAATTCTCATTTGACATACGCCAAAATTCAAGAGCACAAACCTGTGCGAGCACATAATCTAATAGATAAAATGGTACTTCGTAGATATGGATGACTTCTTGCCAAATGCCTCCTTCAACCAAGTAAGGTATCCCATCATGATCTCGATAAGGCAAATATTTTTTCTCTATTTCAGACCACAATTGTCGTCTTTCCTCTGGTGTTAAGTCAGGGTTCGCATAGACTTCATGTTGAAACTCATCACCTGCACATAGTCTTGGCATTTTCACGATACTGTCAGCTAAATGAACAAACTTATGTTTTTCTGCATCCTCTTTAAAAAAGTAATCCAACCAAGGATACACGAAAAACTCCATGCTCATCGAAAAAATTTCGGAGGCCTCCATGGTTGGGAAGAAATATTCAGGCTGCTCTTGAACTTGTAATGCATTATACGCCTGGAAAGCATGCCCTACCTCATGTACAAGGACCCTAATATCGTTAGAAGTTCCATTGAAATTAGCAAACACATAAGGGGCTTTTTGCTTCCATAAGAAGGTGCAGTAGCCAGTGTATGCTTTACCAGGTTTGTGAACTAAATCGAATAATTCACGTTCTGTCATTTCGTCATAAAAGCGTTTTGTTTCTAAAGATAATTCACTGTACAATTTCCTTCCTTGTTCGATGATCCATTCTGGGTCACCTTTTGGTATAGGGTTTCCTTCGAGAAACTGTACCTTTTCATCGTAAATCTTTACGTTTTCTACTCCGATTCTTTTCCCATGGTTTTCTACAATCTTAGATGCAAGTGGAACAATATGAGTCAGCACGTTTTCTCGGAATACCCGTGCTGCTTCTGCATCCCAATCAGAGCGATTCCAACGAAGGTAAGCTAATTCAGTGAAATTGCTAAACCCAAGTTCCTTTGCAATTCTAGTTCTAACCTTAACCAGGTCATCGAATAGCTTATCGAATTCTTCTTGATTTTTTGAAAAGAATTCATATTTTGCTTCAGTGGCCTGTTTCCTAACAGTTCGACTTGAGTTGCTGATAATATATTTATCAATCTGTGCTAACGATTTTTCTTCCCCCTCAAATAAAACCTTAGCATTTGCAATTAATTTCTGATAATTACTTGTTAAGCGGTTCTCCTCTGCAAGCAGGTCCATCACAACTTCGGAAATCGTCTTTACCTTTGATTCCGCAATATGAAACAGTTGCTTACCAAATCGTTTTTCTAATTCTGCTTTAAAAGGCGTTTCTACCAAAGCCCGATAATAATCAGCTTCTACATTTTCGTATTCTGGACCAAAGGTATTAAAAAACTCGTATTCTTTCTCATAAAAAGGGTCTGTAGTATCTAACGTGTGCCGAATATGAGCAATCATTTGAGCGGAATCATATTCTTCTCGAAACTTATTTATTTTTTTAATTGTACTTATTTGTTGTTCTGCATTGGCAGCTTCTTGAAATGATTTTATTAATTGTTTCATTTGCGCTTTTACATTTTCAATCGAAGGCCTTTCATATGTAAAATCTTTAAACTTCATAACTCTTCCCCCTTTTTATAAACCGACTAACCAGTTTATTTAATTTTACCACCTATGATAAGATTTTCCAATATTAATTTTCCATAAAAAAAAAGCGAATGTAAAAAATCCGCTTTATCCGCTCATATAAAGTAATCTTCACTCAATGTGCCCTGCTCAACCTCAACAATTTCCCTACTTTACCTCTAATTTTTGAATAGTTTAAGATGGCTGTTAACACTAGTAATTCCGCAAGCAATCCGATTGATTGGGCAAATGCACCAATTACTCCATTCCAACTTACAGACACCTTTACACCAATGAACAAAATAATAAACGTAATTACTAGATTCGTAGACTGTGAAAATATGGTCACTTTTGTTTGGCGTTGAAGCATTAATAAGCCATTTAAATAGTCAACAAATGGGAACACAATTGCTAAAATCATAAAGATTTGTAACGCTTCTAACGTTGCATCAAACAAACGCCCACTAACCCCCATCATCCTTTCAAGGAAGAAGGTCCCTGCACTTGTATAACAGATGATTGAAAGGACAACAACTGGTAAGAAGCTAATAAAGAGCGTAAATCGTTTTACCATTGATTCATGGCCCTTGTAAAAGTTAATAACGATTTGATGTGTATATGAAAGATAACTAATTGCTAACTGGGTAATACTGAATGCAATTGTATAACTAGCAATGGCTAACTCGATATTATCTGTTTTACCTAAGTAGATATTAATCACAGGTCCAATCAGTACAGTCACAATGGAGGAAAGCATCAATGGACTATAAAAACGGAAAATTTGTGATTTTGAGTTAATCTGCTCAGAGCTTTTTTCCGGCATTTTTTTCACGAGAGATCTTGCTTCTATAAAGCTCATTACAAATTCAACCATCATACCAATTAGGAAAATGTAAGCCCCTGTTTTTGCAGTAATCGTTCCTGTATTTATAAACATCAATGAAACAACATACATAACAGCCAGGCGAATTAGCATCCCAATTGTCAGCCATTTTGTTTGACGATTATAAATAATGATTCCATGATACAAACAACGAAGCCCTGAAAAGATCGTCACATACATAGCAATTTGATAGGTAGCTTTTACTTGAGGAACAATATCTTTATTTGCTCCAAATATTTTTAAAAAGATAAAATCTCCTATAGGTGTAAACGCAATTACGGTTGTAAAAGCCACAATAATACCAATTGTATAATATGAAAACAGCTTCATTTTTTGGAATGACTCTCTATCTCGCACCATGGTTGAGCAGGTTTGACGGAGAATAACCGCTAATCGCTCTGTAATTGTGTGCAGACTCATTGCAATCGCATAAGTCGCAATAATAACCTCCGAATGAGCCCCCCGGGCTAGAGTACTGTTAATAATTAAATGGGATAATGTCACAAGACTTGCCGAAAACCCTAACGGAATAAAAAACAACAACAAGGTCTTCATCGATACAGTCTCATTTTTCATGCTAGCACCTTCTGATTTTGGAACATCAGCCCGTTACCCCATTGGGACATGGGGACAGGTCCGTTGTCCCATTTTTAGTTAAAAAACAAAACTTCGAAACTCGAAATATCCTCTCTATCTTATAAGATGTCAGCAATTTTCACAAGCACATTTTAAAAAAGATGGGATACAGGGACCTGTATCATTAAACGACATTTGTTCTACGAATAGTTGTCCTATTTCGGTAACACTTGCATATAGATTTATAGAGAGTTAGTGTTCGTGTAAAGGAGTGTACCACTTTGGAAAAATTCGTTGCTCTATTAGGTTTACTGTTTATCATATTTGTTATTGGAGTAATCGAGTCTGACGATGTAATCCATTATAAAAATGCCATAGTTGTTTCTGATTTGCCTGCAAACGAGGAAGTTAATGCGCCTGTTGAAGAAGATGAAGCTCTTGAAGGACTAATCCCAACTCTAGAAATGGAGTTAGTCGATAAAGAAGTGATTGCTGGGAATACAGTTGAAACTTACCGCGAGTATGAGGTTTACCGTAATGAGGATGATGAGGTAATTAAAAAAGTACCAACGGATAACTATGAGTATTTGGAATACTGGAGATAAACCAAAGGAGATAAACCCTACTATGGGCTTATCTCCTTTTTTAACAGCTTTCTACTAATCTTGTAAAAATACGTTTAGCCGGTTCGTTCCCATTAACCGCTAGCGCCTCTGGATGCCACTGAACTCCAACCACGAATTTATGTGCAGTACTTTCGATTGCCTCTATAACCCCATCAGATGCAACTCCGGATACGATAAGAGGCTCAGGTACATTTCTGACCGCCTGGTGATGATACGTATTCACCTTAAATTGCTCTTCCCCAACAATTTCAGCTAGTAAGCTATTTTCGGTAGTTTTAACGAAATGAGCAAGATGATATCGAGTTGCTTTTTGAGAATGCTGGAGTAACTGATTATTTATTTGTGTATAGATATCCTGGTACATATCTCCTCCAACCGCAATATTTAAAATTTGGATACCCCGACAAATCGCAAGTATTGGCTTATCAACTTGAAGCACTTTCTGAATAATCGCTATCTCAAAGCTATCTCTACCAGGTGAAATTGTGCCAAGCTTAGGATGCGGCTCCTCACCAAACAATGTTGGATCAATGTCGCCTCCACCTGTAACAACAAGGCCGTCAATTTTCTCAACAATTTGCTCCACATCATTATCTAACCCAATCGGTAAAACTACCGGTATTCCTCCCGCCTGTATGACAGCCTGAACATAATCGTTCGAAAGACTATGCTTATAATCTAACTCGACATGTGATGTAACACCTATAATTGGTTTTTTCATCGTATATTCCCCCTACCTTTCCATTTTAATTTCCTCAATAAAATCGGCCAACGAAAACAGAACGTTTCCCTCTCTACCAACCGTTGTTTTAGCCGTCAACATTGAATTTAATATCGCTTCCTCTGTTGCATCAGCAACTGCAAGAAAAGCTTGATCAATATCCTCTTCATGAATTACTTTTATAGATAAAAGAGTATCTTGTTTATCATGTGGGATAGGATTAGCAGTGGAAAATCCAATGAAAACATCTCCGCTTCCATTTCCAATAAACGAACCGGTTCTACTTAGTCCGACTCCCGCTCTTTTGATGATTCGCTGCAATTGACGAGAGGTAACAGGCAAATCAGTGCCAATGATTATCATAATTGAACCCTTATCACCTTCAGGACTAATTGAAGTTAGTTTTTGCTTTAAAAGTGGCCCCATCTGAATTCCATTCATGCGAAACTGATCAAGTTCTCCAAAGTTAGAGAGCACTAAAACTCCCATTGTATAGGTCCCATGTGGATAACTTAGTATCCTTGACGAAGAACCGATTCCTCCTTTTAACCCAAAACACTTCATTCCCCTACCTGCACCAATACTCCCCTCTTCAAAATTAACGTCTGCATTATGTAGCGCATCAAGTACATGCTCCTTTTTAATCGACTGAGTGCGAATATCATTTAAAAACATATCATTGCACTCCCCAATAACAGTGTTCACCGTACCAGTGGTTCTCCCAATATGCTCATTTTGCTCAAGCATATAATCGATTAGATGAGTTGCACATTCCCCAACACTCAATGTATTTGTTAACAGAATGGGTGTTTCAATCGTGCCAAGCTCATTAACTTGTAACGTTCCAATTGATTTACCAAACCCATTCATAGCATATGAAGCTCCAACAACTTTATTGTTAAAAAGATTTCCTGTGTGCGGAAGAATCACAGTTACCCCAGTTTGGATATCCCCGCTTGATATTGTTGAGTGGCCTACCTTCACACCAGGTACATCCGTTATTTTATTTAATGTCCCTGTTTCTAGATTACCAATTTGTATACCATAATCACGTAGCTTTTTCTGCATGGATAATCTGTCCTTTTTAATTTAAGTATAGATGATTTTGAGTACGGGTGGAAATGTTTGGTGGAGGTATTTTATAAGGTAAGGCTTTCATCTTTGGGACATATTTTTGATACAATGGGACATTTATCCGTTCGAATGGGACATATTTTCCGAAACATGAGACAAATATCGATCTTCACAGGACATATTCTCCGAAACATGAGACAAATATCGGTCTTCACAGGACATATTCCCCGAAACATGAGACAAATATCGATCCTAACAGGACATATCTAAGGGTAATTAGAATAAATTCATAAACAGTCTACTTATAGCCCAAATCCTCAAACATCACTCAACCTCACCTTTTTTCCACCTTCCCCAACACCAATTAGTTGTAATTTTCGGACGATACCCATTACAATAAAACTATCAACATATTATTGAGGAGGGAATCAAATGAAGGCGTTCATTCATTACAAAGTTCCTGATATAGCTGGAACTTCTTATACAGACATGGAAGAAACTGCTCCTAAACATGGAGAAGTAAAAGTTAAACTATATGCTGCTGGATTAAACCACCGAGATTTGTTTGTTTTACATAGACATAAAGAAGACGAGCCACCTCTAATAATTGGGTCAGATGGTGCTGGAGTTATTGAAGAAGTGGGTCCTGGTGTTGAAGGAGTTTCTGTTGGAGATGAGGTTGTAATAAATCCTTCTCTTGGTTGGAAGGAAAATAGTGACGCACCACCAGAGGGGCATGAGATATTAGGACTTCCCGATCATGGCACATTTGCTGAAAAAATTACGATTTCTGCTGATAATGTTGGTCCTAAACCTCCCCACCTCAACTGGGAAGAAGCTGGTGTGTTATCACTTGCTGCGCTAACGGCTTACCGTGCGTTATTCACGCGAGGAAATGTAAAATCTACTGACACAATTCTTTTACCAGGTATAGGCGGCGGTGCTGTTACTTTTCTATTACTTTTCGCAAAAGCCATTGGGGCACGTGTTATTGTTACGTCCCGCTCTGCCCATAAACTGGAACGCGCATTAGAATTAGGCGCAGATGTAGCAATTGATAGTAACGGTGATTGGAATGAAGCTTTGAATGGTGAAAAAGTGGATGTAGTAATTGAGACCGTTGGTGCTGCGACCTTTGATAAGTCCCTCAACCAGCTCCGAAAAGGTGGGAAAATGGTTACCTTTGGTGCCTCTGCTGGAGATGAAGTGAATTTTAATCTACGAAACTTCTTTTATGGACAATACACATTGCTTGGTTCAACACTAGGTAGTGGTGAAGAATTTGAGGAGATGCTTCAGTTTGTTAATGAACATAAAATAAAGCCAGTCATTGACAAGGTGTTTCTACTTCAAGAAGCAGAACAGGCTCTAAAACGAATTGACGAAGCTGAACAATTTGGAAAGATTGCTATTAAAATTCAAGAATAACTACTTTTGCCCACCACTTTCAGGTGGGCTTTTCGTTATTTCTGGATAAAACAGGAAAACTTGTCCCTTATCACGAATACAATTAAATAACAACATAGACAGATTTTTCTAACGTATAGTTCTTATATTGAAAGGAGAATATCAATGTCTAACTTAACTGTTGAAACCGCTTACGGAAAAGTGCAAGGTGCCCAGGTTGACGGTTTATCTGTATGGAAAGGTATACCTTATGCGAAACCACCAGTAGGTTCTCTTCGTTTCCGAGCACCTGAACTACCAGAGTCCTGGGAGGAAGTACGTGATGCAACTTCTTTTGGTCCTGTTGCACCACAAGCGCAGCGAGATATCATGGAGTTTTTAGGAAATGATATTTCAAATATGAGTGAGGATTGCTTATATCTAAATGTATGGTCGCCTGCTGCAGATGATAAAAAACGACCTGTTATGGTCTGGATCCATGGCGGTGCCTTTATTGCAGGGTCTGGTTCAAGTAGCTGGTATGACGGTGCTTCTTTTGCTGCTCAGGGTGATGTTGTGGTTGTAACAATCAATTACCGCCTTGGTATTTTTGGCTTCTTGCATCTTGGTGAAATTGGTGGCGAAGAGTATGCTACTTCAAGCAACTGTGGGATTCAAGATCAGGTGGCAGCACTGCATTGGGTGCAAGAAAATATTGCTGCATTTGGTGGAGACCCAAATAATGTTACGGTATTTGGAGAGTCGGCAGGAGCAATGAGTATCGGCGTATTGCTGGGCTTCCCTTCAGCTAAAGGATTATTTCACAAGGCAATTCTGCAAAGTGGTGCTGCAGCAAATGTTCATTCAGCTGAAAAGGCTACACATGTTGCAAGTAAACTTTTAGAGGCATTAGATGTTGACCCTGGTAATCTCTCAAAATTAGAAGAAATACCTGTTGAAAAACTAATTCATGTTTCTTCACTCGCTCCAATGATGAGTTTAGGACCAATAATTGATGGAGTATCCCTACCACAACATCCGCAAGAAGCTATTAAAGCTGGTGCTGCTAAGGATATTTCAATCCTAATTGGAACGAATAAAGATGAATACAATCTCTTCACAGTGTTTGATCCTGAATGGAAAGATGCAGACGACGACAAAATACACGCATTATATGAAAAAACATTTGGACCACTTTTACCAGCGATTAAAAGCTTTTTCGCACAAGGTAAGCCATTAACTCAAGAGCTATTTAACAAGCTAGTAACAGTTAGCATTTTTACATACCCTGCCCTACAATTAGCAGATATGCAAGTTGCACAAGGTGCTCCGGTATGGATGTATCGCTTTGATTGGGAAACTTCAGTGTTTAATGGCGCGTTAAAATCGGCACACGCGTTAGAGATACCATTTGTGTGGAATAACTTAGACAAGGAAAATACAGAAAGATTTACTGGTCAAGGGACTGAACGTCAGCTTGTTGCCAATCAAATGCATAAAGCCTGGATTAACTTTGCTCGATATGGCAATCCAAGTGCCGATGCATCAGTAGAATGGCCAGCGTATGAAACACAAAACCGCTCAACAATGATCTTCAATGTTGAAAGCAAGGTTGAAAACGATCCGAACGCTACCGAACGGATGATTTGGGATCAAGCAGCAATGTTAATGAAAAACTAGAAACAGCAACAGAGTAATTCTCTCCAGAATTACTCTGTTTTTCTACAAAAAAAGCTGGTCCCGTAGAGAACCAACTTCAACATATTACAGCGTTTCCGCCTCTAGTTTAAATCCTTCAATATTTACATCTTCATCTATTTCTAACAATAAGCACCGTTTTCCTTGGTACATGATATACTTTACATTTTTCAAATCACTCGGTTTGATGGAGACATTTGCAACCTTTGTATTAATTTTAATCGATTTAGGAACTAAATTACTTGCTTTGAATTCGTGTCTTTCATCAGCGATTACATCTTTAAACGCATGCTCTACTTTTGCGGTATCTACATTTTCAACTCCACTAACTGTTAAGATACGTTCGATGTCTTTGTAATCTAACTTTGGTGGCTCGTCTTCTTTATTTTCTTCATTCTCCTGTACAATCTTATCGATTTCCTCATACACATTGGAAATAATTCTTGTGTCAACTTCGTCACCTATGACATTCACTAGTATTTGTTCAAAACTCTCTTTGTCTTCCTCAATCGTTATAATGTCTTCACAGGTAAGGACATCTGCAATAAATGTGATGTCAGGCTGATTTACTTTCCCTGCGTAATACAAAATATTGTTTACATTTGAATAGTTATTTACAAAGGAAGGAAACAGGAAGCCTGATAGCGGTGAATCCAAATTAATGATAGGGTCCACTGAATTATTTGATCGGAATTCCTTTTGAACATAATCAAATACTAATGCTTTCTTTTGAGGATTTGTTTTATTTAAGCTGCAAAGAATGAACTCGTTAGAATATACCTCATCATTGCCGCCTTCTTCAGACTCTGCATCCCGTTTACGAATCGGGGTTCGGTATTCCCCACGAATGAATGTTACCATCGTATCAAATTCATATTGGGTATGAGCAAACATTTTGCCGACGATTTGCAGCATATCTTCTTTCCAATCGTCGGTTGTATGAGCTTGTAACCCTCGATAAAGTACTGTTTGTGTGCTGTCCTCTACATCACGTCTAAACTTTAAATCAAATAATTTGGCATCTAACTGACCAGTTAACACCTTTTTAAAGTTTGTTAAAAATAGTTCCTGTGCTTCTTGTTCAAGCATTTGAAATGGTAGGCTGACATGATGATAAATCTCATCAGACTCCTTTTGAACGTATACATTAAATATTTCTTGAATGGTTAAATTATCATTATTTAACTTAAATTGTTTTCGGAAATGGCCGATGTCTTTTTTATTCATATCTCTCAACTCCCATCCCTGATTATACTGTTCAAACAAAAAAATAGTAATACTTGATATTTTTTTGTTTTTAATAGCAAGTCCATCAAAAAGAAAAAGCTACCTCGAAGATAGCTTTCTCTCAATTTACCAGCCTAAAATAAATTGTGTAATTACGGCGAGTATAAAAATAGCGAAAAAGACTGGAATATAATATGTTTTTGCATGCTTTTCTTCCTTTTTCCTGCCTTCGATATTCCATCCAATAAACAAGCCAACGAACATGCCTATAACACTAAACCGAAGTAAAGATACTATGTATTCAAAAGGATTCTTGTAGCTAGTTAAGGTACTACCTTCACCTAATTGTTCGACTTCTTTATAATCAACAAATAAGATTGCTAAAGATAACCCTATTGCCAATCCATAAATTGCTGACTTCCTTATCACTTTTTCCATTTCCGTAATCTCTCCCAGTAAATCCCTTTTCCTTCATCATAACAATAATGCACAACTTTTGTACATGTTATTACTTGAAGTATTCCTTTATCTTCACTTTCATTTGCTCCTTATTAGCGGCAAATTGTTTGTGTCTGTGCCCATTACCACCTGACGGATGAGGGAAACCACGCAGAATTGAGTCCCCTGAAATATAATTATTTTCCGCAAGATAATCTAGTACTTCTGAAACATTGACTCCTAAAGGTATATAAAGTGAGTCCTGGAAGTTCTCCGACTCCTTAGCAAATCCTTCCATTATGTACTTTTTTAACAACTCATTTTTTAACATTTTAGGCGTGGAGCCACTATAATTTTTCCCTTGATAAAATACAGGGTATGTAATGACCGACGCTGTTTGAACAAGATGGCTCGCTGTTGAAAATAATTCACTAGTAGAATTAAGTTCCAAATATGAATGTAAGTTGAGTTCATCAAGCATTTGAATAAGGTTCTTCCTCATTGGGCCCTCAAAGCTAGAATTCTTTTTCACCTGATGAAGAAGTTGTTCGTCACTTAGATTGTAATAATCAGGGTTTATAATCGTTGAATATGACTTCTTCATCTGATGAAATCCTGGAGTAATTCCAAGAATTACAACTTTTGCATTCTCATTTACGTACTCAAAAGGAGCATAGTAAATTTCAAGGTTTTTCTTTTCGTCTCTATCGAGTAGGAATTCTTCAGTCCGAATGTCTTGCTCCTCATAGTGTTGAGGTAGGGCTCTTATTTTATCTTTATATTGAGTAAACTTAGAAAAACTTGCAATTGCCATAGCTATTCCTCCAATCCAAACATTATTAATAGAATACAGGTCAAGGTGCACCAAAATTGGTATAGGTTGTTTTGAGTATAATGTATAATCGGAATAGTTCTCATGTACAATTAAGTATCTGGAACTTTTTACAAGGAGAGGAACCGATGAGAAAAATCCTTCTATTGGTCACATTAGCTTTTATTAGCATAATAGCAATTGGATGTGGAGCTACCGAGACCACCCCACCTCAAGGGAATGAACAAGAGACACACCCCTACCAATTAGAGTCATTGATTTATGAAGTTGAAGGTGTAAAAATACAGTATCCCCAGCTTACGAAAACACAAAATAAAGAATTGGAAGAGCGCATCAACAAGCAAATTGCTGATGATGTACTTCTTTATGCAAATCAATATAAAAGTACGGAAGACATGTTAGAGATGAATTACCAAATTATGATGCAGACTTCCGAAATCATAAGTATTCTCTTTTTAGGAGAATATAATGCCGGTATGTATCCAACTCATCTTCTTTTTACCACAACTGTAGATCTACAAGAAGGTGAAAAAATAAAGCTACCAGTTCGTGTTGAAATCAATGAGGAATTCATTGATAGATTCTTGAAGTCCAAGTATATAGACCGGGAATCCCCAGAGTCTCCTAATGAAGAAAAGCAAGCGGCTGTTATAGAGTATGTAAAAGGAATACCTAGAAATGATTTAATTGACGCTTTTAAAACTGCAGATATTCCGGACATGGACCAAAATGTATATGGAATTTATTCATATTATACTGAAGATGGGATGGTCATATCCATTCAGGTGCCCCATGCATTAGGGGACCATGCAGAGTTTCAATTCACGGATAAATAAAACAATCCCCTTCCTTTATGGTCGTTCAGGAAGGGGATTTCTATTTTGCTCCACTTTAAAACTCTTCATTTTGCTATCTTGGTCCACTTTTGTATACATCGAACGCCCTAGGTAAAGCGGAATCTCAAGCTTTTCAAAGTTAGGAAGTCCATTCTCTAAAAACTTTTCTTCATCACGGTAGAACTGAGTGATTTCTCCTACTACCCAATCATGGTCTCCATATTTTTGAATATCGATAACCTTGCATTCATACGCAACATACGCATCATGTAGAATTGGCGCTGGAATTGTAAGACCTCGATCAAATGTCATATCACCGACTAAAAATTTGTCCGTGTTCTTACCGGTGTATACACCTGCTTGCTGGATAAACTGTGCTTTTTCAAAAGGTAAAAAGTGAACCGCAAAGCTTCCTGCATTCTTTACTAAATCATGTGTATACCGTTCTCTTCCAAGAGCCACTCCATATATTGGCGGTTCATAAGAAATATAAGAATGCCACCCTGCAGCCATGACATTATCAATTCCATTATAGGAAGCAGTTACAATGGCAACCATTCCTGGATAGCTATGCATTACTGTTCTATCTATTGGCTTCCTCATATTTTACGCAACAACCTCTCGCTCATTTTTAAACTTTTCATATTGCTTTTCGGCCATAATCGTTTTTAAAATTTGAACAACTCTCCACACTTCTTCATACGTATTGTAGAGAGGAATTGGCGCTAGTCGGATGATATTTGGTGCACGAAAATCAGGAATTACTCCATTTTCCTTAAGTGCTTTACAAATTCTGGCTGCCTCCTTGTGTTCAAGGCTAACATGTCCCCCACGACGCTTTTCTTCAACAGGAGAGCCAATGGTAAAACCAAACTCAAGTAATTCTTTATCAATTAGAGCAAGTAAATAGTTGGTCATTGTTAAGGACTTTTTACGAATATTTTCAATACCCGCTTCAGCAAACATCTCAAGAGAGCCAAGTAATGGCGCCGAACTTAACACATGTGGTGTTCCAATTTGGAAGGCACCTGCAGAATCTGCTGGTGTAAAAGTATGTTCCATATCAAACTGTTTTTCCTTGTTGGAGCCAAACCAACCCGCTAATCCTGGCAAATTGCCGAAGTGCTTTTTATTTACAAATAGCCCCCCAACAGATCCAGGTCCACCATTTAGGTGCTTATAATTACACCAATAAGCAAAATCCACATCCCACTCACTAAAAGAATGAGGAATCGCTCCTACTGAATGACAACCATCAAATCCTATTAAAATGCCACGCTTATGTGCTTCTTCCGTCAAACGTTTCATATCAAGTATTTGCCCACTTCGATATAAAACAGTTGGTAAAACAACCATCGCAACTTCGTCCGTCATCGCATGGATAATATCGTCTTCCTCAAGGTAGCGCCCATCTCTACTTTTCACTCGAACTAAATGCTCTTCTGGATCATATCCGTGTATTCTCAATTGGCTTTGTAGTGCATAAATATCTGACGGGAAATTAAGCTCATCTGCTAGAATCTTTGTGCGTTTTCCATTTGGCTTATAAAAAGTAGAGACAAGTTGATGCAGGTTCACAGTTGTTGAGCCTGTAACAATTACCTCCTCTGGTAATGCACCAACAAGGGGAGCAAGTAACTCACCTAATTTTTCAGACATAAAAAACCATGGTTGCTTTCCTTGTGTCCATCCATCTATTCCATATTGCTTCCAATCCTCTAATGAATTAAGCAAGGTTGCTTCCGCTCTTTTTGACAAAAGCCCTAGTGAGTTACCATCCATATAGATGGAGTCAGGTTTTATATAAAATTCATCACGGAATCTATTCAGTGAATCTTCATTATCTAAATGCTTACCAAAATCCAGGTTAGCTTGCATTGACATCTAGCTCCCTCCATTCAATCAAATGCGCCTTGGCGTATTTGCGTCCGATTTTTTTCGAGCTTGCTCGATAAGGTGAAACTTCAATCAGGGGGGCTTCATTCCCCACTGATTTGTTAGTTGCGGCCCACAGGAAGTGGGTCACACAGACGTTGCCACAGGACGTGGCGCTGTTAGTTAGTCTGTGTTCACTTTCGGGCTTTTACTGGAAGTTCCCCCCACGGGGGTTAATGCCAGTTAATGCCGGAAAGATTTCCTTTTAAAAATCGAGGCATCCGCCGGAGGCTTTAACTTTATTCAGTCGGAGTTTGAACCCTGACTGAATTGTATACTCTTTTTGCATTCATCCCCCACTTATAGAAGTAGGGGACTTCTGCTGAATAAAGTTAAAAGAAATCATAAAAATGAGCTTGGCGAGTTGGAACCATTTTTTCAAACAGGTTTACTTTTTCTTCATCACCTGAAATCAACCCTGCTTGATATAATTCAGTCGGTCTCTGGTGACCAAACAGAATAGTCGATAGTGCATTTATTGACAGTTTTATAGAATCATTACTGTCCTCAACAGCGCTTACACTTTGATTACTAACGGAAAATGTCTGTTCATTCCATGGTGCATATGTATCAATAATTTGTAATTTGATCTCATCCTTAGTTGCAAACTCATACTCTTTTAAAAAGACCCCTGCATCAACAATCCGGACCATAAAATACGGAGAAACTTCTCTTTTTACCGTTTTTTGCTTCTGCAAGGCAAAAAGTAGCGGTTCCCTCTCATGTGTAATTAATTCCAGGTCGGTAATCATTGAATCGTGCTGACAGATAAAGTTCCAAAGTCCTTTTCTCGCTTCACTTGTTACTGCAACAAACTCTTCAACCTTCATCTTGTCATCTTTCACTTCATAAAGCAGGTAACCTGCTGGTTGATTAGAAGAATTGTAATAGACACTAACATGTTGATCCTCAATTACATCTTCCCACCACTTATCATCACGTACTAGCATTCCTGAAAAAGTTGCAGCATATTGTTCGTAAACTTCCTTTAACTCCTCAAGTTGTAATGTTTTCAAGGTATATCGTTTTACATTACCAACAACGTCTTTAAACATCACCAAATCTGACTGCTTTAACTTTGAAGTAAGGCGGTTGTTAAATAACTCGTACCCATATTTACGGTAAAAGGAAACATCAAACGGGTGTAGCATAGACACCGTCATTCCCTGTTCTTTCATTTTCACAAAAGAATCAGTCAATAAATCTCTCACATACCCTTTTCTTCTATATTCCGGGAATGTAGCAACACCAGCAATTCCACCCATTTTTATCTTGCGACTGCCTAAAAAAGTTTCAAGTATCAAAAGATGAAGCTTCGCTTTCAATTGGTCATTATCAATAACCCCAAATATCTGATGCTTATTTAACGTTTCAAATCGTTTCGATTGATCCTCTTCTGGTACCTTAAACTGAAACGCATATTCCGAAAGCCCAATAGCTTCTGCATATCTGTCCTCTGTAATACGTACAATTGTCAAACCTTCTCAACTCCTAGCAATCTCGGGTATCTTCCATTATAGCAAAAGTAGGGAGTAGGATATAGCGTGTAATGAAGGGGAGGCTTCTGATGCGTGCCCCACTTCAATGTTTTCCGATTTTTGAGGGTACGATTCCAACAAAAAATGTCCGCCACCAAGGACGGACACCGAATTATTATTTACCTAAAACCTTCTGAATCACTAAATTTGTTAAGTTAGGAACAATCTCAAATGAATACTGTATCTCTGCACGTTCCAGTTTTTTATGTGCATCAATGCCATAAGGTCCAATATTAATGACCGGAACATTAATATCTCGGATATCTTGATAGTTAACAAAAAGCTTTTTACCCCATCCTGGATTGTTGACTGATGTTGCCTGAAGGCCTTCATCATCGTCGCTTAAAGCAACAAAACTCATGTCGGATATATATGGAAAAAAGTTTCTTGTTACAATTGGATGTGGGTAATGCGGTTGAATTTCCACCACTGCCTCGTCCAACGCATCTATTAATATCTGTTCATCCTTTGTCTTACCAGTCAACTCAATACGAGGTGAATAGAGTGAAGAGTAAAATAAAATGATTGCTGGACTTTTATCCTCCATCCAATTCCAAGCTTCTTCTACAACTCTAGCCGCATACATGCGGATATCTAGTGATTTATCATTCAGCAATTCATTTTTGAAATCTTCCATATGAGCCACATAGCGTTCACCATGCTTATTAGTTAGCTGTTGCTCCATTTCTTCATACGTAAACACACGTGGTTTCCAAACTAATTCCCGAAAAGGTTCATTACTAATTTTACAGTACTGCTTGTATCTTTCTTCAAAAGTAGAAAGAGCGTTATTGAATGCAATATGAGCCTGTTCCTTTAACTTCTCTAAAACATCCTTAGGAGTCCAGGAGTGAATAAAGAAATTATAGTACACATATGCAGACAGCGCTGTTTGAACCGTGTAGGAAGGCTTTAAATCCATTTGCTTAAGCGAGACCGGTGGAACAGTCGTTTCACCATACGCTTCATTACATAGTTCAGGGTTATAGTTAATTTGCTTCGTTAACTCGGCCGCAATAAAGTTTGGATCCAGGCCTTCAAAGGCTGAACCTACATGTGTCTCAGCACCAGTAATAAAAAATGAAGGTAGAAGCTTACCGACAGTCCCTTTGTAGATATAACGATTTTCGTCGCCTTCATATCTAGGCGAAACAAAGTCCGCATTAATCGCTGCTACATATTCAAAATTATGCTCTTCCTTCCACTTTTTCAATGTCTTTAATGATGATAAAATCCCGTGTGAGCTATCCTCTTCATCACATTCGGAGACAAGTACAAGGTTTCCTTCCAATTCCTCTGGATGCTCTGAATAGTAGTTTAACAGGAAGAGATGGCTCGCTAGACCGCCTTTCATATCCAGCACCCCTCTACCAAACAGCCAATCACCAGAATCAAGCTGATCCTTAGCAGATGAAGGTAATGTTTCAGCTTGAAAAGCCTCCATTAATTCATCAGGAAAACAAGCCTTGTCCCTCAACTGAGTAAAATCATCAATTCCAACTGTATCCATATGCCCCATTAAAATGACGGTACGGTTGCTGTTGCCTTTTGTACCTTTTACATATGCCAGTACATTGTATCTTTCAACCTCATCATCATGTGTTTGCTCAATCGTAACATGTGATTGATTTGCCGCAAAGTAAGGAAAAGATGAAATTAACGTATATAACGAGTGAGCAAATACTTTTTCACCGTCAGTGTTCACAATACTTTCTATTGAAACCAGTTGTTTTGTTAATGCAATTAGTTCATCACGTGTTTGTAACATGTCATTCTGTCCTCTCTAAATATCTATCCTATTTCTCACAAGAAACTTTGGTTAGACTAAAAAGTGATTCCTGTTCCCACACAACAGTTCCTCCCGCGTCCATACAAGCTTCAGATTTACTAAGATTTATTTCACTATTACTCTTTATTTCAATAATCCTACCAACACCAAAAGATATGAAAAGTAGTGATCCAAGTATAAGGATAACCCAGTTTCTTTTATTTTTTGTCAATCAGCACTCCCCTTTCAGCAATCTACTCCTTTTTTGAAGTTCGATACTATTTTCTCTACATGCTTATAACTTAAATTCCCATCCCATAATGAGTAGGAATATTTTTATCATCCATTAGAATTATACCAAAAATAGCTAGCTATAAGTAGGTCTGAACTAGCTATAATATGGTAAAATATATTAGAAAACTCGGCGATTGCGAGCCTTTAGGCGACAGCAGAGACGTAGTTGCACTTATGCAGATAGGAAAGAATTTTATACTTTCCTATCTGCCAAAAAGGGGGTAATACGTTGAAAAGACTGGTACCTGTATTCGTTGCTATCATTCTATTTCTTTCAGCATGTTATGCCGATGGAGAAAGAGTGACAGTAAGAAGTGTATTAAAGACAAATCCTGAAGCTGATATACTCCAACTAGATAACGGGAAAGTGTACTCTAACATGTCCAAACTTGAGTGGTTCCAGGATATGAAAAAGAACTTCTCTAAGGGAGAGGAAATAGGCGAAGTAAAAAAACAAACAACCAGCCATTTTTGGTTTAAAGATTTTTATGCTACTAAACTACCAAAGGGTACAAAAGTTTATTCAACAAATTCTCTTGGCGTGGTAATTGTTATTTATAAGGAAGAAGAGTTGTATTATATGGAGTTATTAGAAGAGTAAAAGGCTCTAAGTGTGGAAAACCTAGAGCCTAAAGCTTATTATTCAGTTCCCATTCTAACCGTCGTCCGATAAAGCAGCTCCGTTCCTAAAGAAATATCTTCAAACGTAGCAAACTCTTTAGGATTATGACTTATTCCATCTTTACAGCGAACGAATATCATTCCATAGTCACACTCATAGGACATAGCCAACGAGTCATGAAAAGGTCCGCTCATTAACTCAATCGCATCTAGCCCCATCTTTACACTTTCCTCTTTCATAATTCCTTTAATTTCATCAGCACAATACCTAGGCTCACTATTAGTGTCCTCAGTGATTTTGCATACCAAATCATGTTCTTCTGTTATTTCTTCAATCTTCTTTCTAAGTTGTTCCTCAATACGATGACGCCTTGATATATCAATATCTCTCAAATCAATTGTAAAGCTTACTTTTTCAGGAATGATATTACGTGAGTCCGGAAATACTCGTAAACTTCCTACTGTACCTACCGTTGGTGCATCTGGATCTTGGCTCGCCAGTTCATTTAATGCAACAATTATTTTAGCTGCTCCAACCAGAGCATCCCTTCTCATTGGCATAGGTACAGAACCTGCGTGTCCTGCAAATCCCTCAAGCTCCACCGATAACCATAACGGACCTGATATTCCGGTAACAATACCAACTGGTTTATCTTTGTTCTCTAACACAGGACCTTGTTCAATATGCATCTCAAGAAACGCACCAATACTTCCCTTTTGATACTCGGATTCCTCAAATTTTGTCGGGTCACATCCAAATTCAAGTAGAGCTTCTCTTCTACTAATTCCATCTTTATCTGTTCGCTCAAGCTCACCTTCTTCTAGCTTTCCAAGGATACCACGAACTCCAAATAGCCCTTTATTAAAACGACAGCCCTCTTCATCTGAAAAGGCTATTACCTCAATTGGTCTACTAGGCGTAATATTATTTTCAATCATTGTCTGGACTACCTCTAGTGCACCTAAAACACCTATCGTCCCATCAAAGCGACCGCCATAAGGCTGTGAATCAATATGTGATCCTAGCATTAAAATTGGAGCCTCTGGATTACTGCCTTCCAATCTTCCTATTAAATTACCAAAGTGATCAATTCTTGCAGAAAGACCTGCTTCCTCCATCCAGGATTTCACTTTCTCTACCGCTTGCCTGTCTTCTTTTGAAAGAGTCAAACGACAAACCCCAGTTTCTCCTATTTTTCCAATCTTCGAAAGCTCTGTAATCCGTTTTTCTAGTCTCTCTTTATTAATTGTTAGTGTTTGAACATCCACTTTTCTAACACCCCCGTTTTTAGATTGTTACATATGGTAGGTTATGTGCTTTTGCAACTCCTTCATAGACCACTTTTCCTTTGATAACATTTAGACCCTTATTGAGTGATTTGTTTTCTGCAAATGCACGCTCATATCCTTTATCTGCAATTTGTAAAATATATGGTACCGTTACATTTGTGAGCGCAATTGTTGAAGTTCTCGGAACTGCTCCTGGCATATTACCGACCGCATAATGAACGACACCGTGTTTTACATAAGTTGGACTTGCATGTGTTGTCACATGAGTGGCTGTTTCAAATATTCCGCCCTGGTCAATTGCAACATCAACGATTACTGATCCTTCTTCCATTAAATGAACCATTTCCTCGTTCACTAGTTTTGGTGCTTTTGCACCAGGAATAAGAACAGCACCAATGACAAGGTCTGACTCCTCAACTGCTTTTCCAATTGTATAAGGGCTCGACATTAATGTTGTAATGGTGTTTCCAAAAATATCATCTAATTCTCGTAATCTTGTAGGACTTACATCTAATATAGATACCTGTGCACCCAGTCCTACTGCAATTTTCGCAGCATTTGCACCTACAACTCCACCACCAATTATGGTGACCCTACCTCGATTAACCCCTGGTACACCACCTAATAAAACACCTTTACCGCCTTTTGTTTTTTCCAGAAAGGAAGCACCAATCTGAGTTGCCATTCTACCGGCAACCTCACTCATCGGCGTTAGTAACGGTAAGGTTTTATCCTCAAGTTGAACTGTCTCATAAGCAATTGCAATGACTTCCTTCTGCATCAATGCCTCGGTCAAATCTTTATCTGCTGCAAGATGAAGGTAAGTGAATAAAAGTAAACCATCATAAAAATACTTATATTCCTCTTCTATCGGTTCCTTCACTTTCACAACCATGTCACAAGCCCAGGCATCAGCTGCAGACTCAACAATATGAGCACCTGCTTCCATATATAACTCATCAAAAAAACCCGAGTTTAACCCAGCTCCTTTTTCAACAAAGACCGTATGATTATGTTGTACCAGCTGCATGACTCCAGACGGGGTTAATGCGACTCGGTTTTCATTATTCTTTATTTCCTTTGGAACTCCAATTCTCATTTTCCATCTACCTTTCTATTGTTTTACTAACTCTAGGAAAAACACCCGCAATCCCACATAGGAAAAAGATCACGAGTGTTGAGAAACAAAATATAGAATTTCATTTGGAATAATATTATTTGCGAGATGGTTATGGTGTGAATGGGACATATTTTTGTGCATATGGTACATATACTCGTGCGGGTGGGACATATTCCCTCTCTAACGGGACATATCCTCATCCGGGTGGGACATTTCCTCTCTCGAGTGGGACATATCCTCTCCCGAATGGGACATTTCCTCGTGCGAGTGGGACATATCCTCTTCACACACTAGTGCCTGTTGCACTACCCTAGCCCCTTCACTTCTTCCGCTACCGTACGCTGTAAAAACTCCAGGTCTTCCTCCGTAATATTTAATGGTGGAGAGAGTGTTAAAACGTTATTATAGCCCGCAACAGTTGCACCATTTTTCCCAATAATGACTCCTTTTTTGTTACAGCCGGCAATTACTTTATTAACAAGACTCACATCAAGTGGCTCTTTTGTTTCCTTGTCTTTTACTAGTTCAATTCCTACTAATAATCCCTTACCTCTTACATCCCCAACATATTGATGATCAGCAAGTTCAGATGCTAAGCCATTTCTTAGCTTTTCTCCTAACTTCTTCGAACGGTCGAATAATCCCTCATTTTCCATAATCTCAAGATTTTTTAGAGCGAGTGCACATGCTGCTGGGTTTCCTCCGAAGGTATTAATGTGACGGAAGTAGTCATATTCCTCAGAGCCTTTAAACGCTTCATAGATTTCCTTGCGTACAGCAGTTGCTGAAAGTGGTAAATATGCACTTGTGATTCCCTTTGCCATCGTAATGATATCTGGTTTCACATCATAGTTCATGAAGCCAAACGGCTTTCCTGTACGCCCAAACCCACAAATTACTTCATCAACAATAAGCAAGGCACCATGCTTTTCACAAACTTCTTTTACACCCTTCATATAATTATCAGGCGGTACTATGATGCCGCCACCTGTTATAATCGGTTCCATAATCACTCCAGCTATTGTCTCACTTAACTCCCATGTCATTACCCGGTCGATATCTTTAACTGATTGTAGATCCTCTGCCTTATCATCTACTTTATCTGTTGAACGATATAAATCTGGTGGAGCTACATGTATAAAGCCTGGTGCAAGTGGCTCGTATTTATATTTTCTCTGAGCCTGACCTGTTGCTGCTAATGAAGCCATTGAGTTTCCATGATATCCGCGATAGCGAGAAATGAACTTATATCGGGAGTGGTCACCTTTTTGTTGATGATATTGCCTTGCGATTTTAAAAGCAGTTTCATTTGCTTCCGATCCACTGTTGGAGAAGAAGATTACATACTCCTCTCCAAGCATTTCATTTAATTTTTCAGCAAGCTTTATTGCTGGTGTATGGCTTTGTGTTAACGGAAAATATGCCATTTCCTTGAGTTGTTCATAAGCAGCCTCTGCTAGTTCAGTTCGTCCATACCCCACGTTGACACACCATAACCCTGACATCGCATCTAAAAATCGTTTCCCATTATGATCTGTAATCCACGAACCCTCTGCCTTTTCCGCAATCAATGTACCATTGGGATTATAAGGTTTCATCGAATGCCACACATACTCTTTATCTTTCGTTAAAAGGTCTTCTCCCTGTGTCACCTTTGACATACAAACTTCCCCTCCATCGTTTTACTTTTATTAATAATCAAATCGAGAAGTTATCATTTTTTTACGTGTGTAGAAATTCACGCCGTCCTTACCATTGACGTGTAGGTCTCCGTAAAATGAGTCCTTCCAGCCTGAGAATGGGAAAAATGCCATTGTTGCTGGAACTCCAACATTTATGCCAAGCATTCCTGCATCTGCCTCTTCTCTAAATTGTCGTACCGCTCTTGCATCCTTTGTATAAATGGTAGCCCCGTTTCCATACCGAGACTTACGAATATATTCAAGCCCTTCATCTAAGCTTTCTGCACGTAATAAACTTAAAACGGGGGCAAAAATTTCTTCCTTCGCAATTGTCATATCAGGAGTTACATGGTCAAAAATCGTTGGACCTAAGAAGTTTCCTTCTTGCATTGCGTCCATTTCTTTTCTACCATCTCGAAGTAAAGTCGCACCTTCTTCTAACCCCTTTTCTACATATCCGAGCACCTTATTTAGATGTGATTCTCGAATAACCGGCGTTAATAATACCTCTTCATCCATACCGTTTCCAATGGTCAGTTCATCTGCAGCATGCTTAATTGCTTCAACAAACTTTTCTCCATCCCCAACAACAACCACTGCACTACATGCCATACACCGTTGCCCTGCACTTCCAAACGTAGAACTAATAATGTTTGCTACGGCTTTATCCATATCTGCATCAGGCATTACAATATGATGATTTTTCGCTCCAGATAAGGCCTGAACTCTTTTTCCTTCGGCTGCAGCACGCTCATATACATATTTAGCCACTGGCTGAGATCCTACAAAAGAAATGGCATTCACATCTGGATGCTCTAGTAAACCATTAACCACATCATGTGCACCATGGACTACGTTCAACACACCAGCAGGAGCACCCGCTTCTGTGAACAACCTTGCCAATTCATTTGCTAAAATGGGTGTGCGTTCAGACGGCTTAAGCACAAATGTATTCCCGCAAGCTATCGCTAATGGGAACATCCATAATGGCACCATCATCGGAAAATTAAACGGAGTAATTCCACCAACAACTCCCAACGGATAGCGGAACATTTGAGAATCTATGTCTTCAGCAATATTTGATAATGTCTCCCCCATCATTAACGTAGGAGCACCCGCAGCAAACTCAACACATTCAATTCCTCTTTGAACTTCTCCATACGCTTCCTTATATGCTTTTCCATTCTCTTCAACAATTAATTTAGCTAGTTTTTCATGATTTTCAGTTAACAAATAATGATATTTATATAGAACTCTCGCCCGTTTTGGAACGGGTGTATTTTTCCATGTTTTAAAAGCCTCTCTCGCCACTTTTACGGCACGGTCCACATCTTCTTTTGAAGAAAGTGGTACACGTACTAATGTTGCTCTAGTAGCTGGATTTGCCACATCAAGGGTCTCTGTGCCTAGTGCATTAACCCATTCACCATTTATATAATTTTTCAACACAGCTGTATCGTTTTTGGTTACATTCATACTTTTTTACAGCCTCCTTTTACTTTCTAAATTTTGCGAAACCTTAGTCTATACGTAAATTATCTCTTAATTTGAAAAAGCTTTCATTAGACACTATGTAAAATAACCGCTTGGATTTTTTCTACATTTTGAATAACGCTTGAAGAAAAAAAGCCCGCAACAAGTGCGAGCTACAAAATTTGTTTCTTTTCTTGTAGTTGCTTTGAAGATACTAAAAACTCATACGACAAAATCATAAATTCGATGGCTAGTCTTTTTTCATGATCCATAAAATCAGAACCTAGTAATTTCTCAAGCTTTTGAATGCGATGATATAGTGTTTGCCTAACAATATACAGCTTTTTTGCAGTCTCCTGCTTGGACCCATTACAAGATAAGTACGTCTTTAACGTTTCCATTAGCTTCCCATTGTAGGTTTTATCGTAAGAAATGACTGGCTCTAAATATTCCAACACGATTTCATGCAAATCAATATGCTTGTTTAATTGAGAGATTAACCGGAAGATGTGAAGATCGTCATAAAAATAACTGTCAGCCTGATTTGACATACGGTCTTGAATTCGAATGGTTTCTACTGCCGTTTGATAACTTTTATGAACATTTGTCAGTTCATCAACATATTTTCCAACACCGATTAAGGGCTTCGCTTGACCGAGCTGTAAATCCGACTCTATGATTCGTTGAATTCCTTCATGCATCCTGTTCTTCCAGGTTCCTGAACTGCGCTCATTCAGGATTATAAAAACAATTGAATTCCGCTTTTCTATCGAAAATAGTGAGAAGCCCTGTTGTTCGAATATGGCCCTAATATACATTTTAAAATACGTCAAATCACTATTTGTGAAATCGGACATTACGTCTAATTTGCATATACAAACAACTGCTCCCTTTGGCCTTTTCGTAGAGTGATAAGCAAGGTATTCACTAATCGCTTCTTCATCTTGTTCACCCTCTAACCAACGATTAATCCACTCTGTGGCTTCAACCCGCTGTCTCTCTTCTACATATAAGTCACGTAAGAATAGTTGGGCAAGTGCTGTTGCTGTCCGGTCTAAAATTAAATGGTCAAATTCGGTTAGCTCCCGCTCCTCTGAAAGAACCATCAATTCTGCATAGTTGTCACCCATTATGTAGATTGGTATTTTTGCAATGAATTGATTGGGCTCATGGGCTGTTAACTCTACTATTCTCTTTCTGTCTTTCTCCATAACTTCAGGGATAAATTGAATCTCTTTATTACTAAACTGAAGAATAACCTGTACTTGAAGATAGCTTCTAATAAACTTCAATATTTCTACGTAATGATCGATGGTTAGGACTCTTTTATTAAGTGCTTGGGAATAGTTTTCTAAGTCAGAAATCATTTGATATTGGCGATTGATGAGGAGGCCATGGATGTCTTGGGTAATTTCAACAAATGGCACTTCTTTATAAAATAGAATGATAGGAAAGTGAAACTGGTTAGCCATTTCTATGACTTGTGTTGGGATGAGTGAGGTGTATGTTCCAATTTCGATACAAAGTCCTGCTGCCTGCGAATCAATTAACTGTTCCACAACGGAGATAAAATACTCTTCATTATCCTTCCAAGCAACACCTGTAGAGAGAATTAATTCATTTCCATGAAGAAGATTGCGTATGTTCAGTACTTCGACGACATGAACCCATTTCACTTGTCGATTGAGACCTTTTTCTCCGGCAATTACTTTACTGCTTTCAAAATGCTTCCTGTATAAAATATCTTCGACCGTTATATACGATTTCAATATACAGCTCCCCTACATAATAAAATTTCGAATACTTTTATTATATGGGATTATGGTACAAGATAGGAGATATTTTCTGAATAAAATTTACCAATTTACAAATATTGTAGAATCTTTTTTCTAGATTTTCAGATGTAAAGGGCGTAAGATAATAACATTAACAAAGGGGTGATGTTAGAAATGAAAAAACAAATAATCCTTTTGATCTTATTATTTGTTTGTTTCATGTCAGTAACTACTGCTATTTCACAGGTATCAGTGGCGATTGAGGAAACAACTGTTACAATAAGCAGCTCTACTGATAGTCCCTTCCACCTCGATGATGATGAACATAAGCTGTTTGGTGCTATTGCCAGTATTTTTTTTACAGTATTATTCATAGCACTGTTTATCAATGGTCATGATGTTGCTCTGTTTATTCGAAGAAAAAGATTGGTAACGACTATTTTTTATCAATCAAATTATGTGATCAAAACTCCTTGAATTTTAACATTCTAATCAAGGAGGAAAAGAATATGTGGTTTCGATTCATTATGATTGGTTTATGTTCATTCACTGTAACAAGTTTGTTTATCTACCAAGGAATAGAAATAACCCAAGCCTTTAAAGATTATTTTAGTAATAAATAAAAATAGTAACGAATGTAGACATTTTTCTACATTCGTTTTTTACTGTAATAGCATCAAAAAGGCTCCCCAAAAAGGAGCCCCTAAACCTTACTTGCCTTCAAAATGCATTTGAAATTCCTCAACCATCTGATTAAATTGCTCTTGATCATAAAAATCATCTGGAGTCCAATTCTCAAGTACCCAACGAATTAATTCTAAAGGCGTATTAAATATCTCACCGCTCGAATCTGCTTTTCTAATCATGTAGCGTCCGTTGTCATCATCTATTGTGACTTCACACGGAAAAGCACTTTCTTTTGACTTTAAAGAATATTCCACTGATAAACCTCCTTTCAAGGTGAAAAGACTAGAAAGCTAGATTCTGTATTTACAAATGGATGGAGATGATAGAATATGGGCTAGGAACACCTCTAAACAGGACGTTCTTATCGACCCAACTCCGCTTCACT
>NZ_JBFOKR010000003.1:0-116162 GCF_047246645.1 Ferdinandcohnia jepli | reverse complement strand
ACACTTTCTCGGGCAGTTAGAACACCTTTAATCGACCCAACTTCTCTTCACTACTCTTTCTCGGGCTGTTAGAACACTTCTTATCGACCCAAATCTCCTTCACTACACTTTCTCGGGCAGTTAGAACACTTCTTATCGACCCAACTCTTCTTCACTACACTTTCTCGGGCAGTTAGAACACCTTTAATCGACCCAACTTCTCTTCACTACTCTTTCTCGGGCTGTTAGAACACCTCTAATCGACCCACAACCATTTCAGTTCCCAATCTCGGTCGATTACATCAAGTCTCATCGACCGAAAACCTTCCTCATCAACTTTTCGGTCGATAACCATCAAACTCTCCACAAGCATCAGACAGTGAAAGAACTCAAGCACCTTCCTTTTGCTGCTTAATCAGCATAACCGAGAAATACTTCCTCCCCTCAGGTGTAACAATATGCAACGTTTCCGCTTCAGCGTTCTTCCCATTCTCAAAATTCACATAAGCCCCATTTAGATTCTCTGTAATGCTGGCAATTTTATATCCTTTTTGCAGCAAGAAATCTATTCGATCTCGTTCCTGTAGAAACTGTTGGTATTCTGACATTCCTAAAACACCCTTTCTAAAAAATGGTACCAATATAAATTAAGCTTTCGTATCAACTGGTGCGTCAGGTACAACTACTAACTCCTCAGCAGTGGCAATCTCCCAGTCACGTCCAACCGTTATACCCAGATACTTTTCGTCGCTTGGGTCTTCTATCTCTGCCTGGATATACTTTTTGAAATACCAATGTTTCGCCAACACATAGTACACAATCGCTCCAACACCAAAACCAACGAAGAAGGAATACGCTGATAACCAATATGCAGCAAAACCGCCAATGATCCAAGCTATCATCCCTGCCCAGTTAATACCACTTGAATATTTAAACTGTCCATCTTCCTCATATAACTCTGGAACGTTGACTCTTCTTTTTCGAAGTACATAGTAATCTGTAAACAGAATTCCTACGATTGCGGACAAAATCCCTCCGATAATTAATAACGCTGGAATGATTACTCCAAAGAGATTCCATGGTTGAACCACAATCCCAACAATACCAGCTAAAATAACCCCAGCCCAGAATGGAACCTTTGGTCCTCCAACATTTGAGAATATGGTTGCAGCAGGAACAACGTTTGCAGATGTATTTGTCGACCATTGTGCAAGTACAATCATTAATAATAGAATACCTAAGATAAATCCACTTGCTGCCTCTTGTAAACCTACAACCGGGTCATAGTTAAGTACAGCAACATAAGAAACTGCACCAATGACAACCATAAACAAATTCACAAGTGGCATGGCAATAACACTACCAGCTATTTGCGCTTTATTTCGCTTAAACCAGTTGCGTTCATACTTTGGTGCCTTAAAAAATCTAGAAAGTGACGGCATGTCAGCTGCAAGTGTCGCCCAGAAGCCCATGTTTGCCATTACAACTACCATAAATGCAGTAAATGCTGCGCCTCCTGTAACTGGGCTTTCAACCCATGTCCAGACATCTCTTCCCTGCTCAACTGCTCTATCTGAGAGAGCAACATACATCCAAGCAGAAATTATGATAATGATTGGTGCTGCTAAATCTGCGAATCTCTCAATTGCCTTAATACCTAGAGCAGTGTTAATTAATTGGGCGGCAGCGAATATCAAGAAACAGACGAACCAATTATCAAAACCAAATAGGGCGTTTAATATGGCGTTCATTGCGGTAGACCCAAAATACGTATTGATACCAAACCAACATGATGCTGTAACACCACGGACTAACGATGGTATATGAGTACCTAGCGTACCAAATGGTGCCCTCATATAAACTGGGAAGGATAGCCCATGTTCGACCCCAATATCACCAATTATTGTCATGAAGATCCCAATTAACACGGATCCAACGATGGTAGCGACGATTACCCATGCTAAGGGTAAATGTTTAATCCCATCTCCTCCAATGGCAAATGCAGCTAACACTACAGCCATTCCAACCCAAATGACCGCAAAACCAAAGGTACTGATTTTTCGTTCTCCATGACCAATCGGCAGTAGATCTGGAGACTTCAGATAATTACTTTTGCTTTTCATTGAAACACCCCTTTTAGTATTCTTAATATTCTGAAATATTTACTCGTAAAATATCAGCTATATTTGAGGGAAAGGCGATTTCTCCTTTCCCTCATTAACAAAGGGTTACATTGTAACAGTTTTATTTTTGTTTATTTCAACGCTTTCCCCATACTTTGCGCGTTTCAAATATTGCCCTGCCCCAAGCTTACCAACGAATTGCTTATCTCTTATGACAAATTCTCCACGTGATAGTACTGTTACCGGCTCACCTGTAACCTCCATACCTTCAAATGCACTATAATCTACAGCCATATGATGAGTTTCAGCGGAAATGGTTCTTTCTACTGTTGGATCAAAAATAACGACATCTGCATCTACTCCAACTGCAATTGTCCCTTTTTTAGGGTACAAGCCGAACAGCTTTGCAATTCGTGTTGACGTAATATCAACAAATTGATTTAATGAGATTCTTCCCTTTTTCACACCTTCTGAGAAAAGAAGTGTCATACGGTCTTCAATGATTGGACCCCCATTTGGAATCTTTGAAAAATCACCTTTTCCTAAATCCTTTTGGCCTTTAAAATCAAATGAACATTGATCAGATCCAACTGTTTGAAGTTGACCTGTTTTAAGTGCATTCCAAAGGACTTCCTGATTCCATTTCTCACGTAAAGGTGGTGACCAAACATATTTTGCACCTTCAAAATTAGGCTTTTCTAAATAGGTTTGATCTAGGACTAAATATTGCGGACATGTTTCTCCCCACACTTCAAACCCTTTACTTCTTGCCTCTGCTATTTTAGCTGCAGCCTCAGCACATGACACGTGAACAACATAAAGCTGTGAATTAGTAAGTCCAGTAAAAGTAGCGGCTCTTCCTGTTGCTTCTCCTTCAATTTCCGGCGGACGAGTTAACGCATGATAAATGGGATCTGTATTTCCTTCGGCTAATGCCTTCTTCACTAAGTAATCAATTACATCCCCATTCTCAGCGTGAACCATAACAAGGGCACCAAGTTCTTTCGCAGCAACCAATGTATTAAACAATGTTTCATCATCAGCTTGTAGTACATTTTTATACGCCATAAAAACTTTAAACGATGTTATTCCCTCTTCCTCGATAACTGATGGGAGTTCATCTAGCACTGTTTCATTTATTTCGCCGATCATAAGGTGGAACCCATAATCAATAACAGCTTTATCCCTTGATTTTGCATGCCATACATCAATTGAGTTTTTTAATGGCTCTCCTTTATTCGTAATGCAAAAATCAATGACTGTCGTTGTGCCACCGAATGCTGCAGCAATTGTACCTGTTTCAAAATCATCCTTTGTAACAGTTCCTCCAAACGGCATCTCTAAATGAGTATGGGGGTCAATGCCTCCTGGAAATACATAGCATCCTTTCGCATCTACAATTTCAGCCCCTCTAGATGCGAGGTTTTCTCCGATTTGACTGATTACTCCATTTTCAATAAAAATATCTGCTTGAAAGGTATCTGTTGCAGTTACAATGGTTCCATTTTTAATCAGTTTCTTCATACTAATCCTCCTTATTTTTTTACTGAGTCCACTTTACACGCTACTGCACCTAGGGCTGCTTGACGTTCATTCCATGACATCGGTGGAAGCTCGCTTGGTAACTCAACCATGTCAATTGCACCATCAACGGGACATACAATTGAGCAAAGGTTACAACCCACACAATCCTCTTCACGTACCTTTAAAATGTTGTATCCATTTCCATCCTTCAGCATGTCAATACATTGATGAGATGCGTCTTCACACGCAATATGGCACTTATTACAGTTGATACAAACATCATTATTGATTCTCGCAACAATCTTATAATTGAGATCAAGGTCTCCCCAATCAGAATATTTTGGGACTGACTTGCCGACAATGTCCATAACTGAAGAGATGCCTTTTTCATCAAGATAATTACTGAGTCCCTCAATCATGTCTTCGACAATACGGAACCCGTGATGCATAACCGCGGTACACACTTGAACACCTGCCGCCCCCATTAACATATATTCAACGGCATCCTTCCAATTGGAGATTCCTCCAATACCTGAAATTGGCACAGGAATATATGGGTTTCGGGCACATTCTCCCACCATATGAAGGGCAATAGGTTTCACAGCCGGGCCACAATATCCACCATGAGCTCCTTTTCCAGCTACATGAGGGATGGTATTCCATGTATCCAGATCCACTCCAGCTAAACTATTAATTGTATTTATCATACTAATCGCATCCGCTCCACCTCTAACAGCAGCTTCAGCAGTAGCGGTAATATCAGTTATATTTGGAGTCAGCTTAACAATAACCGGCGTTTTCGAAACCTCTTTTACCCAATAGGTCTGCTTTTCTACAAGCGATGGCACCTGTCCCGATGCAGAGCCCATTCCTCTTTCTGCCATCCCATGTGGACATCCAAAGTTAAGTTCTAAACCATCTACTCCTACATCCTCTACCCGTTTTACAATCTCATGCCACTTCTCCTGTTGCGGCTCAACCATTAATGAAGCAATAATTGTATGATTAGGAAAAAGCTTTTTCGTTTCGGCAATCTCTTTTAAATTGACCTCCAACGGTCTGTCTGTAATTAGTTCAATATTATTAAAGCCTGCCACCCGTTGCCCATTAAAACTAACTGCCCCAAATCGGGATGTTACATTTAAAATAGGGTCACCTAAAGTCTTCCAAACAGCTCCTCCCCAGCCTGCCTCAAATGCCCGCTGGACTTGGTATCCAGAGTTAGTTGGAGGAGCAGAAGCAAGCCAAAATGGGTTAGGCGACTCAATACCTGCTAAATTGATCCGTAAATCTGCCATGGTTTTCCTCCTTTTTTTAAACTGTTTCAGTCACAGCACCGAATATTGCTTGATGAATTGCATAGGCTGTCTCTTTTCCTTGCTGTGCAGCTGAAACAACCATTGCTTCTCCTTGGCCTTTTCCGAAAATCACATCTCCACATGCGAATACCTTTTCGTTTGATGTTTGGAATGTATCAGGGTCAATTTTTACAACTCCACCATTATGTTCTAATCCAAATTCTTCAATTAGCTTCGTGTATCTTGATTGACCAATTGCCTTAATTACTGCATCTACATCTAGCGTAAATTCAGACCCCTCAACTGGGACAGTCCTTCTTCGACCATCATCTCCAGGCTCACCGAGCTGCATTTTAATACATTCAATGGCTTTTACTCTTCCTTGTTCATCTCCAATAATTTGTTTAGGTGCAGTAAGCCAACGGAATTCTACACCATCCTGCTTTGCAAACTCATATTCAAAATCATAGGCAGTCATTTCTTCAATCGTACGTCTATATAGAATTTTCACATTATCGGCTCCAAGGCGAACGGAGCATGTTGCGCCATCAATCGCTGTATTTCCAGCACCAATTACTACAACCTTTTTTCCAAGTAATGAATCTGAAATTGGATTTGTCTTCGTTTCTTTTACAAAATCAATAGCATCATATACTCCATCTAGTTCTTCACCTTTTATACCTAAACTAGGAACCTTAGACATTCCTATCGCTAGAATAACAGCATCGTAGTTTTCAAGAAGTTCCTCTACTGCTACATCTTGCCCCACTCTAGTGTTCGTTTTAATTTTCACATCCAATCTTTCTACCTGTTCTACCTCCCAGAAGGATATTTGCTGTGGAAGTCTAAACGATACGATTCCGTAGGTATTCAATCCTCCAGCTTTTTCCTCTGCCTCATAAATAGTAACATCGTAGCCTAGTAGACCCAGTTCACGAGCAGCAGATAATCCTGCAGGACCTCCACCTACAATCGCGACTTTTTTCCCATTCTTTTCGCCTGGCCTAAACAATACCTGCTCATTTTTAATAGCCCAGTCTGTAGCATAGCGCTGTAGATTTCCTATCATTATTGGTTTGGTAGAATGATTGAGAACACAAGCCCCTTCACAAAGTTCCTCCGTTGGACAAACTCGCGCACAGCTTGCACCGATAGGGTTTGAAGTCATAATTGTTTTTGCAGAGCCTTTTAGATTTCCTGAAGCAATCTTTTTAATAAATGTGGGGATATCAATTCCTGTTGGACAAGCTGTTATACATGGGGCATCATAGCAATACAAGCATCGGTTTGATTCTTCAATTGCTTCCCGATTTGTTAACCCTGGATGAACTTCATTGAAGTTTTTAGCCAAATCTTCATACGAAATACGAGAATTAGCATTACTCAAAAAGAAAACCTCCTTTTTTCAAACGTAATGATCGATTATTTAGAATGGGCTTTACACTCTATGTAAAGCCCCACCATTCACTCTTTTATGGAAGCAGAGCTGTCATCTCCTGATACGTTTCCGGTCTACGGTCACGGTAAAATTGCCAAACATCACGAACTTCCCGAATCAGCTTTTTATTCATTTCTCCTATGATTACTTCATCTTGGTCGCGACTTCCCATTGCCACAAAATTTCCTCTTGGGTCAACTAGATAGGATTGGCCGTAAAACTCTCCCATGTTCCAAGGTCCTTCAAAACCAACACGATTAATAGCACCAAGATAATAACCATTTGCTACTGCATGAGCTGGTTGTTCAAGTTTCCATAGATACTCTGAAAGTCCAGCTACAGTTGCTGAAGGATTAAAAACGATTTCTGCTCCTTTCAGTCCTAGTATTCTTGCCCCCTCAGGGAAATGACGATCATAGCAAATGTAAACACCTACTTTTGCAAAAGCTGTATCAAATACTTGATAACCTAAATTTCCAGGCTTAAAGTAAAACTTCTCCCAGAATCCATACCCTTCATTCCCAACTCCAACATGCGGAATATGCTGTTTTCGGTATTTTCCTAGATATGTGCCATCCGCATCAATAACTGCAGCGGTGTTATAGTATGTAGCAATCCCTTCACGCTCGTAGATTGGAAGAATAATAACTACCCCAAGCTCTTTCGCTAAATCCTGAAACAGCTTAGTAGTTGGCCCATTCGGAATTTCTTCCGCTGCATCATACCATTTTGTATTTTGTTCAGAACAAAAATAAGGTCCATAAAAAATCTCCTGTAAACAGATGATTTGTGCACCCTTAGTCTTTGCTTCTCTCACAAGTCTAATATGTTTCTCAATCGCCCTTTCTTTGTGTACCTCTACAGGTTGATTTCCATCAACTTCATTTGAAGCCTGAATCAAACCAATCACAACATTATCAGACATAGAAAAACCCCCTTCTTATTTTTAAATTGCACTATATGAGATGAACCATATTAGCAATTTGATAAACTTGTTAACAGAAAGCGTTTTCATAGATTTTTTATTTAAATAGACTGGAATTATTTCAACCTCACTTACAGAAATACTATCTGAAAATTAAAACTTTGTGTTTATTTTACTTTTTTTAAGGGGTGTTTGCATTATACATAATGTTAAAATATATAAGCTGTTTTTTATGCAATATGTAAAGGTTTGTAAGGTTTATTAACAAGTAAACATTGATTTTACAATATTTGTGTAGGAATACTTTTTTGTGTTGTCGAAAGTTGAGATGTTAGTCGAGGAAGATTTTAGTACAAGTTTATTGTACTTATACGTATATGCTGTGGTAGGGAGAGATTATTCTTTGATTCTTTTATAAATTTTGGTAGTAGTCAATGTATTTTCCCATACGTCCGAACAAAAAAATAAACCTACTACGTAGAGTAATAGGTTTATTTCGATATTTATTATTCTTTACCTTTTCCGTTGTTGTTGCCATTACCGTTACCTTTATTGCCATTACCGTTGCCGTTGCCTTGACCGTTACCTTTATTGCCATTACCGTTGCCGTTGCCTTGACCGTTACCTTTGTTCTGACCATTTTCTTTCTTTTCTTTTACTTGTTCTTGCTTCTCAGCTTTTTTAGCTTGTGCTTCTTGCTTTTTAGCTTCTGCTTTCGCTTGGCCTTGTGCACGCTTTTCTTCAGCCTTAACAGCTTTCTCTTCCTTCTTAGTTACTACTGGAGCAGCAACTGGAAGTACTTCTGCTTCCTCTTCAACATCTGTTTCTTCAACTACTACTTCTTCTTGATCAGCAACTGTTTCTTCAGTAGTTTCTTCAACTACTACTTCTTCTTCTACAACCTCTTCTTCAGTTGTTTCTGTTGCAAACTTAGCAGCTTTTGCTTCAAGCTTTGCAAGCTTTTTATCAAGTTTTGCAAATGACTTTTGGATGTTTTTCATTAGTGCTGCTTGTGCAGTTGGATTTTTAACCTTCGCTAAAGCTGCAGTTAATGCATCAATATTGTTAGCTAATTTTACTTCAACTTCATCTACTTCTGTTTCAGTTTCTTCAACTACAACTTCTTCTGTTTCTTCCGTAGCTTCTTCTTCAACTACTTCTGTTTCTTCCGTAGCATTCTCTTCAACTACTTCTGTTTCTTCCGCTGGTTCTTCAGATACTTCTTCACCAGAAGTTTCTTCAGAGTTAGCTAATTCTTCAGCAGCAGATTCTTGAGTCGCAATTGCTTCTTTTAAAAGAGCTTCTGCTTCTTCAGTTTTACCTTCTGCAAATAATGCATTTGCTTCTGCAATACGTTCAGCAGCAAAGTCTGCTAATAAACGTGCTTCTTTGTAATCATCAAAAGTAACTGCTAGACGTACTTTTTCCATCATCATTTTTACGAAGTAAAAGAAATCACCAGGTACTAAAGAAGGTGCTTCTTCTTTTTCTTCATCAACAACTGCATCTTCTTCAGTTGCAGTTTCTTTTTCAGCTACAACTTCTTCTTCAGTAGTTGTTTCTTCAGTTACTACTTCTTCCTCAGTTGTAGATTCTTCTGTTCCTTCCTCTTCAGAAGCAACGTTTTCTTCATATAAATCCGTTTCAACTGAAATCTCTTCAGTTGCAGGTACTTCTACAGTTTCCACTTCTTCTACAACTGTTGTATCAGTTGTTACAGTTTCCTCTTCGTTTGCAAATACAGATGGAGTTGCTAAAGATAAAATAAGTGCTGAAGCTACTGTGCCACTAATGACACGTTTTTTAAACTTACCGTTTTTCATGTATGATTTCCTCCTAGTTTTGATTTACGATAAAGCATTCGACGAAAGCCGACATGTTTGTGTCCGTATTCTGAAAAAAATCATATAATATATTTTTTGTTTTTCATATGGAAAAATTCTTCCAACCCCCTAAACCTAGGAGCAGCAAGGATATTCATAGAAGAGACAAGCAAAAAAAAATACAGAACAATTACAAAATTTAATACAATATCTAGTTTTTTGGTTTTACTTTCTGATTCTTGTAGCACCAAATAATCTTTTAAGTAATTCAAAAATCACCCCAATAGTTAATGCTGTTAGCACGATTGCAATAATGAAACTTTTAATGGTAAGCAAAAATATTTATTATCGCAACAAATAAGATGGTTATCATAATAGCTATATACATTTTTCTATAAATAAACAAAAAAACAGTGATATGAAACCACTGTTTACTTCAACTATTTATTTACCTTGATATTCCCTACTTTTTCAAATAAAATCTTTTCAATTTCCTGTACCGCTTCTTCAGTATTTTTCACATGAAGTACAGTGCTTTTCTCAGGATCAATCTGTTCAGCTGTATGATAGTATTTTGGATCATAATAATATTCCAACAGCAATTTAACTGCCGATTTATAATCCCCAGTTTGTAAATCCTTCTCAATTTGAGCTGCAATTGGGGTATGAATTCTCTTTTTTAATTTTTGAAAAGCAAGCATACATTGATCAGCATATTCCCATGGACGATAATCGTCCAAAATGTTAAGTACTCGTTCTTCCATTGGCAGATCAATGAAAATATGATGTCCATTAATTTTCTTTTCTAATAAAAAGTCTGGAACCGTTGCTCTTCCGACTCGCTTACTTTCAGCTTCAAATAACACATATGGAGAATTTTTCACTTCTAACGCTTGTTGAACAAATAATAATTCAAACATCTTTTGATTATGTGGAGTTTTACCGATTTGTCCAAAAACAGAACCGCGATGATTCGCCATCCCTTCAAGTTCTAAAACCGGATAACCCTTTTCCTGCAAGCTTTGAAGTATTTTCGTTTTCCCCGATCCTGTATATCCATTTATAACAATGGCTTCTGATGTGAATGTAGACGAAAGCTTTTCAAGAGTGCCTACAACCCATGTCCGATAAGCATGGATTCCACCAACCAAACGCATTGTTTCAATTCCCATCAAGTCAACCAGGGTAGCAGATGTTTTACTACGCATCCCGCCACGCCAGCAATAGATCACTTTCGGTTCTTTATATCTAGAAAATGCTTTAATAAAGTCAGGGAGTTTGGCCGATACAATCTCCAGGCCTCTCTGTTTCGCAGCTTCAACACTCACCTGCTTATAAATGGTTCCAATCTCAGCACGTTCCTCATCTGTAAAAATTGGAATATTTACACTTCTTGGTATCGTTGACTCTTCAAATTCAGAAGGTGACCGCACATCTATTAATACAAGAGCCTGATCTTTCTGCATTTCTTGTAAATCTTCAACTGAAATATCTTGAAACATTACATTTCTTCCCTTCAAGTGTGTCTATCTATCAATCACTATGTCCACACATCCCCTATTATAAAACAGAAATGGGCTTCCTGCACAAAAACAACACCTGCTTTTACTGGTTAAAAAGCTATAAACTACCAAAATTGAACCTACTCTGAGGGTATAACTTGTCCTCGGGGAGGGTTTATGCATTTTAATTGAGATTTCTGCATTTTAAATCAAAAATATGCATGTTAGCAAGGTTATGGTCAACTAGATACCCTTTTGGGTAAACAAGAAATTCTACCAGCCAATACCAAAAAAATGCTAAAATTAATAGTAACAAATGCTAATTCGGAGGGCTTCCATGCTTATTCCATCTCTTGCAAAAAAAATCATACAAGAAGTACGTAGATTAATAGATGAGGATATTATCATCGTTGATACAACAGGAACCATAATCGCGAGCACTGAGTCAGGTAGACTTGGTAATTTCCATGAAGGAGCACTCCTTGCTAGTCGTGATCAAAAGAAAATAGTCATTACAAAAGAAATGGAAGAAACTTTACAAGGTGTACGAGCCGGTATTAATTTACCAGTCCTTTTTCAAAACAAGGTAGTCGGTGTAATTGGCATAACTGGTGACCCAGAGAAGATATCTCCATACGGTGAACTTCTAAAAAAAATGACAGAACTGCTTATCCAAGAAAGCTATTATGCTGAACAAATGGAATTAGATTCTCGTACACTTGAGACCTTTGTTTTTGATTGGCTTCAGATAAAGGAACCCACTTCGGAATTTTTAAGTAGAGCTGAGCTTCTTGGCGTTGAAATAAATACCGAACGTCAAATTGTGATGGCTTCAATTCACGGGGCGTCACTAACTATAAAAGAATTATCTAATCATATGCAACAGTTAATGGGGAACGAAGATCTTTTTGTCCGTTGGGGAAACGACCGATTTCTATTGCTGCTAACTCGGAAACAAAAACCACAGCTAGTTGAGTTTCTACTAAAATTGAAGAACGAATTTGAAACTCAATATAACTTAAAAATATCGTTCGGTGTCGGCCAAATTGTACAAGGCTATAAGCTACGTAAATCATTTGATGAAGCAGAGCGTGCGCTTCAAGTTGCAAAACGTATTTCAGGTATTCAGTTCGATGACGAGTTGACATTAGAAATGTTACTTCAAGGAATTAGTAATAATGTAGGGGCAGAGTTTGTCCTCCGAACAATCGGTGACCTCCTCTTAGACCCAGTTTTAATAAAAACCCTGCAAGTTTTTATAGAAGAAAATCAATCCATAAAACAAACATCCGAGTCGCTGCATATCCACGTCAACACACTTCATTACCGTTTACAAAAAATTGAAGAAATTACAGGATTGCATCCAAGGAAATTCACAGATTTAGCAACTCTATACCTAGGGCTATTATTAGAGGAATATCCAAAAAAGAACTTCTAAATTAATCATATTTTGTAGAAACACACATAGCGGATTTATCCGCTTTTTTTTATACTTTAAGAAAGTGATTAACTTTATTAATGGATAGATGTTTTTAAAGCGTATTTATAGAAAAATAAGGGGTGGAAGATATGATTCCTTCACAAGCAAAGCAAGCTTTTTTGAATATTGTAGGTTCGGAAAACTATGATGATTCAAAGGCTGGAAGACTTGTTTATTCATATGACGCAACACCACAATTTCAATCAATGCCTGATGCAGTAATTGCGCCTCGTACCAAAGAAGAGATTGCTAGTATCGTAAAGATTTGTAATGAGTATAAGATTCCAATTGTTCCCCGTGGCTCTGGTACAAATTTATGTGCAGGTACTTGCCCAACTGAGGGTGGCATTGTTCTTTTATTTAAGCATTTGAATCGCATTCTTGAAATTGATGAAGAAAACCTAACTGTAACTGTACAACCGGGTGTCATCACGCTTGATATGACCAAAGCAGTTGAGGCAAAGGGGTTATTTTATCCACCAGATCCTAGCTCGATGAAAATTTCTACACTTGGTGGCAACATTAATGAAAATTCTGGTGGTTTGCGTGGGTTAAAATATGGTGTAACCCGTGACTATGTTATGGCATTAGAGGTTGTTTTAGCAAATGGTGAAATTATCAAAACTGGTGGCAAACTAGCTAAAGACGTGGCTGGATATGATTTAACGAGATTGTTTGTAGGTTCTGAGGGAACACTCGGAATCATTACAGAAGCTACTCTTAAATTAATTCCCATGCCTGAAACGAAGAAAACGATTCTAGCACTCTATCAAGATCTTGAGGCAGCTGCGAAGACCGTTTCAAAGATCATCGCTCAAAAAATCATTCCGACTACACTTGAGTTTCTGGATCAACCGACGCTTGAAGCAGTAGAAGCATTTGCTCAAATAGGTTTACCTACAGATGTAAAAGCGATTTTACTGATTGAACAAGATGGTCCTGAAGAAGTTGTAAGAAAAGATATTGAACAGATTGTGGAGATATGTAAATCAGAGCATGCAGTCTCAGTAAAAGCTGCGGAATCTGAAGAAGAAGCAGAAGCACTTCGTACTGCAAGACGAGCTGCTTTATCAGCACTTGCAAGACTCAAACCAACAACTATTCTAGAGGATGCGACCGTTCCCCGCTCTGAAATTGCGAAAATGGTTAAAGCGATTGAGGAGATTGCAGAAAAGTATAACCTTCGTATTTGTACATTTGGTCATGCTGGAGATGGGAACCTTCATCCAACATGCTTAACAGATGTGCGAAATCATGATGAAATTGAACGTGTTGAAAAAGCTTTTGAAGAAATTTTCGCAAAAGCAATAGAGTTGGGTGGAACGATTACAGGTGAACATGGAGTTGGGGTTATGAAAGCGCCTTACCTTGAAATGAAGTTAGGTACAGCCGGAATCGCTGCCATGCAGGCAATCAAAACCGGACTTGATCCAAATAACATTATGAATCCTGGTAAGGTATTCGCTAAGGATTCCAGAAAACGTGTGGTGGTTTCAAAATGACAACTCTGAAGGAACAGCAACAAATCCAAGAAGAATTCAAAGCACGTATGGATGAAAATGAATTATTAAATTGCATGCGTTGTGGATTTTGCCTCCCAACCTGTCCTACCTATATAGAATCAGGATTTCAAGAGTCCCACTCTCCACGCGGTCGAATCGCATTAATGAAAGCAGTCGTTGATGGATTAATAGAACCAGACGAGGATTTTGAAAAGTCTCTTAATATGTGTTTAGGTTGTCGTGCATGTGAACCCGTATGTCCTTCCGGAGTTAATTATGGACATCTGTTGGAAGAAGCAAGAGACATCGTAAATCAAAACAAAAAACATTCATTACAAGCAAGAGTCGTTAGGAAGACCGTATTTTCAGGACTTTTCCCTTATCAAAATCGGATGCGCACGTTAACAGGAGTCCTTGGAGTGTATCAGCGTTCAGGAATGCAAAAAATTGTCCAAAAATCTGGGATGATGAAGCTATTTCCTGATAGTCTTGCAACAATGGAAAGAGTACTTCCTTCCGTTCCCACTGTGAAGGAAATGAAAAATCGTCCAGAGCATCTAAAACCAATCGGCGTCCAAAAGAAGAAGGTTGCCTTTTTCTCAGGATGTTTGATGGATACAATGTTCATGAAGACTAATGATGCGACAATGAAACTACTTCAACTTGCAGGCTGTGAAATTGTCATTCCAAAAGAGCAGGCATGTTGTGGTGCCCTTCATGGCCATAGCGGTGAAAAAAATCAAGCTAGGGAACTAGCGAAACGAAATATAACTGCCTTTGAAGAAATAGATGCTGATTATATTATTACCAATGCAGGTGGCTGTGGTGCGTTTCTCATTGATTACGACCACCTACTTAAAGATGACCCTGCTTGGTCTGAACGAGCAAAATCATTTGCGAAAAAGCTAAAAGATATATCAGGTGTTTTAGTAGAATTAGAGTTCCATAAAAAAGAGCTTTCTCTACCTAAACAAGTTATTACCTATCAAGACTCCTGTCATTTACGTAATGTAATGAAAACAGCAGCAGAACCTAGAACACTACTACAAGCCATCAAAGGCGCAACCTATCACGAAATGAAAAATGCAGATAGTTGCTGTGGGTCTGCAGGAATATATAATATTGTGGAATCTGAAATGTCTATGAAGATACTAGATTCAAAAATGATCAACGTCAAAGAAACAGAAGCAAAAACAATTGTAACCGCAAATCCAGGTTGTCTTTTACAAATGAAACTGGGAATTGAGCGTGAAGGTCTTTCTGATAAAATGCGTGCGGTTCACATTGTAGACTTATTGTTAGAGGCAATAGAGGGTTAAATGGAGGATGTGGCTTGAGGTTTCAAGCCACTTTTTTATAGTTGGACACATAGGGAATTAATGAGTCAAATATCCAGAAACCATGCAATTAATAAGTTTTCGTATTATACACAACCTGTGCAATCTGCTTTTCACCATTCTTCTCAAACACCTTATACAACTGCATTCCCATTTTCTCGGCCACTTTCTGTGAAGGAACATTACGAAGAGTTGTGTATGTAAAAATTTTAGGATACTTCAAAACCTCAAATGCGTAATTTTTACACGCTATAGCAGCCTCTGTTGCATACCCTTTATTCCAATATTGTTTATTAATATGAAAACCAATCTCCGGTACTATCTCATTTTCAATCGTCTGCATGGTGATGCCACAGTCTCCAATGAATGTATCTCCCTCTTTTAATATGACTGCCCATAAGCCGTGGTTATATTTTTTATAATTGTCCATATTCCACTGAATCCAACTCTTCACCTTCTCTTGGCTGAAGGCTTGAGGGTAAAATTGCATAGACTCAGGATCTGAGAGAACTTTTGATAGCTCCTGTAAATCATCCATTTCCAATTCTCTTAAATACAGTCTTTCGGTCTCAATCATTAATAAACACACCCTATTACGTAAAGTAGCGTCAATCTATTTGATCAACGCTCCATTTGTATGTCTGTCTCTTGTTATATATTTATAAAACAACCCAATTATCAATCGTGCAAAAGGTGTTGTAATAGGAAGTAATAGTACAGCATAAATTCCTCCCCAAACCAAAGTACCTTCCACATTTATTGTGTCCATTCCATCTCTTACGATAGCTTCACCTGAAATAGCCCCAATTGTACCACTATATAGAGTAACGAAAAATGCACAGCCGAAACTTATAAGCCATAGCTTTTTATTGGGAACTTCCTTTTGAATATGAAAGTATCTTCCTAATACTGCAAAGGTTAAAACAAATGGTACTACTGCTGCTACATATAACCAAGCTTCACCAAAAAAAGAAGTTACTCCACCAGCTGCTGTTTGACCAATTGCCATAAATAGAAATGCAGTACCTAACGCAATAATCATTCCGAAAAGGATTCCTTTGAATATATTACTCACCACTAACTCACCTTCTTATGAATAATCTTCAGTACCAACTACCCTACTTCTTCGTTCCAATAAAACCGTATCACGCCATACTCCATTCAATTTTCCAATCCGTTCGCGTCTACCAACTTCTCGAAAGCCATGCTTTAAATGTAGTTTGATACTTGGGACATTTTCTGGAAAGATACCTGATTGTAAGGTCCAAATTCCCTTTTGTTCACTATGTTCAATTAAGGCTTGTAATAAGGTACTTCCAATCCCCTGTCCAGAGTTATCTTGACTAACATATACACTTACTTCTGCAACTCCCGCATAAACACAACGACTTGAAACGGGACTTAATGCAGCCCAACCTATAACAGCTTCATTTTTTCTAGCAACAAGGCGACATTCTTTCAAATGCCCATTGTCCCATTCTTCCCAGGTCGGAGCTTCTTTTTGGAAGGTAGCATTTCCAGTTGCAATTCCTTCTAAGTAAATTTTTCTTACCTGCTCCCAATCTTCCACGACCATATTATGAATGAACATATTTCCACCTACTAGCGATAAATATCTACCATCTTCTCAATCTCTTTTTTCAACTCATCAACAATTGATGTTGGTGCTAATACCTTTGCTTGACTCCCCCATGTGAGAATCCATTTTAGTAATCCTTCACTTACCTTTGCCTTTGTAGTTAGAACAAAATGTGAATCATCCACAGGTTTTATGTCTGCATCAAGGCCAAACCGGTCAATGACAACATTAATTAAGTCATTGTGAAACTCAATTTTAAGCCACTGTTCTTCTCCAGCATACATATGAAAGGAACGACCCACATATTCGCTGCTGTTAAACTCCTTCTTTTTGAAACGAGTTTCAAGTACTTCAACATTTCTCATCCGGTCTAATCGATAGTGGCGGAATTGATTGTATTTTACGTACTCTCCAATTAAGTAATAGAAATCGTTTTGCCAAATTAAAGCGTATGGACGCACCTCATAACGCTCACCCTCACGATTAAAAACGAACTCCTTACTTACATTATATTTCCCATATTGAAAAGTGATAGGCATTTGCTGTGAAATAGCAGTATGAATCTGGTCAATATGAACTTTAATAAGCTTATAATCGATATTAATAGATTGCTGATAGATCATCGGATCAGGAAGTGTTTTGGCAATGTAGGTGCTCGTAAGCTTTTTAAGCTTTGTAATCAGCTGCTTTTTTTCTTCTTCCGTGATAAAACGTGCAGACAACACGGCGTCTGTGAGTAATCGGATTTGATAGGTTTCAAACAAGCGCGCTTGGTGGCTATACAGTATTTTTCCTTGTGTGCCGGTATTTTCATTTATTTCAAAGTTAGCTAGATTTAATGCTTCAAAGTCCCGCTTGATTGCTCGATGGTCAACCTTATAGTCGGTACCAAATGCAAGCTTTAGTTTATCCATAATCTCGCTTATACCAAGCTCGTGGTTTTCATCTGTTTCTGTTAATAGAATGTCGCGCAGCATTAATAAGCGCTGACCATTTGATATACCTGTCAAAAAAGACCCTCCTATACAACGAATAATAGTAGTATGCTTATTAAAACTATCTTTTTATAAGACTCATTTCTAAAAGATTGATTCTGTCTGCTTATAAAATTTAGTGCTTACCACAATGGATGGTGATTTCCGCTCCTGGCACTCGCTTTCCGCGGGCGGACCGTGAGCCTCCTCGTCGCTACGCTCCTGCGGGGTCTCACCTGGCCACGCTTTTCCCGCAGGAGTCTCGTGCCATGCGCTCCAATCACCCCTGTAGAACTTATTCATCCAGCAAATATCTCTACTGATAACCTTTTAAAAGCAACAAAGTTTACTAAAACAGTTTTTAGAATAACCTCTGTAAATAATACTTCGTAACTGATAGATACTCCCGGATATAGGCTTTGACCAGGGTAATCTTTGGAGTCCTGGCTGGTAACCCTTCTACTTGTAAATCTGCATCCTTTGCAATTTGGAGTGCACGGTAGAGGTGATAATCATTTGTGACTACAATACCTGTCTCAGCATCATCTGGTATGTATTGCTTTGAAAAATCAATATTTTCATATGTACTGGTTGATTCGTCTTCTAAGAAGATTCTCGATTCAGAAATTCCCTTGTTTACTAATTCCCTTCTCATGGCTTCGGCTTCGGTTATGTCTTCTCCTGGACCTTGGCCACCTGATGCTATAATAATCGTATTCTCATTTTCCTTTGCATACTCTGCAGCAGCATCAATTCGATATTGCAATGATAATGAGGGGATTTCACCATTTACCTTAGCACCTAGAATAATGATATAGTCTGCATTAACAGGAGGTTCAACTTTCGTATAGCTAGTAATTTTATAATGAATAGTCCCTACATAAACTAAACCACATACAACTAATATACCAAGCATGATAAACATCCTTCTCTTTTTACTTTTCCTCAACCTCTAACACCCCTTTGCCATTATTCTATCATTATTACAAATGGAGAAAATAGGAAAAATAAGTATAAACAAGAAAATCCCTACATGAATTGCTTGTAGGGATCATCATTACCTATACTTCAACAATTTGGTTTGGTGTAACAAAATAGAGCTGCTTTTCAGTCACGGTTTCACCTGTCATTCTTTCCCAAATAACTTGATACATCCCTATTTGGTCTTTGTAGTAATTTGTTAGTTCAGGTAAATAGGAAATATCCTTAGGTCGGTCTGTTTTATAATCAACAATTTTCCAGGCGCCATTGATTTTATAAACGAGATCGATAACACCACTTACAAAAATTGTTTCAGATTTGTCATCGGATTTTTTTACAAGCTTATACAACGAGTCATGACTTTCAACCTTTAGGGTAAAAGGAACCTCTGTCAGCACTTGTTCCGCTTGTTTGATTTCTTGCCATACTTCAGATTGCTGGAACGTAGTAACTGCTTGCGCAATTTCTTCAACACGTTCTAATGAAATCTCATGCTTTTGTAATGAGCTTACAATTACTTCCTCAGTTTCTTCACCTTTGACAACTTTCTCAAACACTTCATGAACGACAGTTCCCCACGTTAGTCCTCCCCCTTCTTCCCGTTCGATACCAAGGGTGAAAATATCCTGTTTTTCTTCGGTAGGGGTGACTTTAGAGTAAGAAGGTACCCTACGATCATCAATCCATTCAAGAAGCTGCTGTGTTTCTTTTTGGTACTCCGTTAGGGTCAGGGGTTCGCTTGTCACTTCTATTGGAGTTTCTTCCATTTCAGGAATCACAAGTTCCTCAAGCTCAGGTAGGCCCTCTAAAAGTAGATTCCACGGGTTCTTACTATTTTTCTTAGCGCTCGCACAAGTACTAATAATCATTGCTTTTTCAGCACGAGTTGCCGCAACATATAAGATTCTGATTTCTTCTTCAAGCAAATATTCTGCTTCAATTTCCTTATAATGCTCCCAATTTAGTGGTTGTGCAACCGGTTTCGATGACGGGCCTTGTTTCTTTGAAAACATAAAGTATCCTGTTGAACGCTCTTCCTCACGTTTTATATGAGAGGAAATATAATTACTGATATCAGGCTTTTTCCCCGGATGAGCTAAAAATACGATACCTGCTTCTAACCCCTTTGCTTTATGAACGTTCATAATTCGCACAGCATTATTATCTTCTTCAAGGTTAATAACTTTTGTTTTCGCCTCAATTTGTTCTTTAATATAGTCGATAGATTGGCTATAAGTAGTAACTCCGCTTTCTTCTTTTGCACGTAATGCTTCTAAAATTTGTCGAAGGTTTGTAATCTCTCTACTTCCATAATGGCTCATTAGGAATAAAGGATACAGCCCAATATCTTCAATCACTTTTTCAATTGCAACTACAGGAGACAGGCTAGTTTTCCATTTCGTATATAAACGCAATTTTGCAAGGGCATCCTGAAAATGGATTTTCGTGCTTTCTTGAAGATTGTCTGGTACTTCTGCATAAATTGAAAATGCTCCACCTGCTTGTCTCCACTGGTAAAGCTCTTCATCACTAATTCCAAACCACACACTACGAAGTGAGGCAACAAATGCAACTTGATCGGTGGTATCAGTAAGAGCTGTCAATAATCGTAACAAATCCTGAAATACAGGCAGGTTTCCAATCACCATCTCACCACTTACACTTACAGGTATCCCTCTTGCTTCAAGCACCTTTGCATATACGTCAATTCCATCATTATATCTAGTTAAAATCATAAACTCTTTTGGCATATGTCCCTGTTTAAGCTTTGCCAGTATATAAGCAGCAATACTTTCAGCATCTTTCTGAACGATTTGAGCTTTATTTGAAGAAAACTCTTCAGGTATCACAAGCTTTTTAATTCCAGTAAACGTTGAACCATCATCCTCTTTATACGAATGCAATGGGCGGTAAGCTGCTTGATACACCGTCTCTTTTTCCGGCAAATGATTAATAAAAACATCATTAAGTTGAGTTGTTATGGTATCCAATGTCCTGAAATTCATTGTTAACTGAAGTACATCACCACCATGTGCCTCAATTAACTCCTTCACCAGGTTATAGATATCAATATCTGCCCTACGGAAACGATAGATTGCTTGCTTTGGATCACCTACAACGAATAAGGAGCCTGGAAGTGGTACGCAGTTTGTCCAATTTGTTTCGTTCGTATTTTCACCAGTTAGATAAAACATAATTTCAGCCTGAATCGGATCTGTATCTTGAAACTCATCCACAAGCAATCGTTTGTATTTGTTTTGGAAATACAAACGAACCTCAGAGTTATCCTTTAAAAGTGCAGCAGTTTTCATTAAGAGATCCTGAAAGTTCAATAAAGAACGTTCTTGCTTTAATTTTTCATATTCAGTAAAGGCGCCCTTAAAAAAGTCAATAATATATGGATGACAATATTCCTTCCACTGTGCAAGCAATGGCTGAATTCGGTCTTCATGAAACTGTTTCATTCTTGCTTGGTAATCCTTTGCATCTTCCTTGGATGTCCATTTGTACTGTGTAATCCCAAAACTTTTCTTTTTAGCAAACAATTCAAATACCTCAATGATGACCTGGTCACCCTTAGGGCGATAACGATGTAATCTCAGCGCTTCTTTTATTGCTTTTTGCATATCATCCGGACCCTTTGGTGGGTCTTCAGGTATACAGCGACTTGCTTCTTTCAGTAAGGCAATGAAGCTATGATATGTTTCTTCTAGATTTGGTTTTTCAACATAATTCTTTGCCCATTGTACGTCTGGGTAATTTTTCATAAAGCAAAAACGTTTCTTTAGCTCAGCTTCATCAAGAACAAGATCTTTAAAAAACCTTAATTTCTGAGAATTTTCATCTTGTAGTTTTTGTATATAGATAAACCATGCATCTTCTGCCAGTTGATTATCTTTGTCTTCTTCCAACTCAGAAAAATTCACATCTAGGCCAGCTTCAACAGGACGTTCTCTCAGCAAGCGAGCACAAAAGGAATGAACCGTTCCTAAAAAGCATTGTTCGATATTTTGTAAAGCTTGTTCAAGCAGGCTCTTTTTAATTGAGTCTGTTTCTTTTTTATATGTTTCTTCCAGCTTCGAAAGAAAACGCGTCTTCAACTCATCTGCTGCTTTTCGGGTAAATGTTATGGCAACAATCTCTTCTACTTTAGCAGTGCCAGTATAGATTAAATTTACCATCCGCTCGACTAGGCTTGTTGTCTTTCCAGAGCCTGCGCCCGCTTCGACTAAGAAGTTTTTATTCAAGACCTCTTTAATTTTATCCCTGGCTTGCTGATCTACAATTGGTTTAGTCATAGGCTCGTACCCCCAAAAAGCTTTTTATTCCATGGGCTGTTTGATCCTGATGCTTTGTTTCGAAAATTTCTTTGTCATAGGTTGAACGTCTGCAAATTGTTTTAAAGTCACAGAACTTGCAATCCATCTCATCATCAGTCATTGTAAAATGACCATGTTCAACTATCGTAAGAATCTTGTCCAATATGTCTTTTCCATTTGTTCTTGTAATCTCTTCTTGATCACGTTCAAATCGCTTTCCAATTCCCTTACGAGTAGGAAAGAAATACGTACTCTTCTTAACAGTTCCTTCTTCTAAATTAAGATGACTTTCAATTGCAAGCGTATAAAGGAGATGTTGAAGCTGCCTTCCTCCCTTAAAAAACTCCTTCGTTTCATAGCCCCAGCTACTACCCGTTTTATAATCAATAATATGAAAGGATCCGTCAGGCAGTTGATCAACGCGATCTATAATTCCTCTTACATTGATCTTTCCAGTTGGAAGTTCAATGACTGCCGGTGAATCTTGTCCAAAAGAGTATTCAAAATACAACGGTTCACCAAGTTCACTGTTTTCCTCTTCAATTCGCAAGAAAGTCTCACAGGATTCAATAATTTCTTCAAACTCGACTTCAAACACTCTCTGATTAGGCGGTGGTACAATAGACTTTATGTTCTCAATTTGGTTCTTGGCTAATGATAGTAATAAGTCAAAGTGCCTTTGATAAGATGGCTTCTCTCCTTTAGCCTTAATCACTTTGTAAAATTTTTCAAAGATTTCGTGTAAAAGTGTCCCTCTTGTTTTTGCATCTAGCCATTTACCTGGATCATAGGTTACATCCTCAATTACCTTTATTCTCAACACATTTTCAAGGAAATAAGAATATGGACATTTTGCAATTGCTTCAAGCTTTCCGGCAGATATTGAAATCTCAGAATTTCTTCTAGGGTCAAACTGAGTTGTATCACTTTCAATTTTTCCTTCAAAGACGGTAAAAGCAGGATCTCGTCTCATTTCCTCTGCCAGCAATCCTCGTTCAACATTGGTAAAGCGATTTAAAAGTTGCTCATCAAGTTGATGAACGGAAGTACTCATAAGTTTCTTCGACCACCAGTCCCCTGACTCGAGTGTCATATCTTCCGTTGCAACTGGTATTTCCTCCTGCAGCTGTTTGAAATCTGCTGCATGTTGTCCTGATTGAATACGATAGCATTGTAAAAATAAGTATGCTGGTGTTATTGCTCGGTTTTCATTCATATCAAATTTACAGTAACTTACTGTTATTTGTTTTGAAGCTGCTGATGCAAATAATTGAAGCATCAAATACAGATTACGCTTTGATTTCTCTTTTTCAAGAGGCAGCTGCTTCCCTAGTTTTTTACGTTCTATGTCGAGCAAAAGTGGATCTTCCTGGGCATTACCAGGAAAACGTTGGTTATCAAGGCCAACAATAAAGATATGTTCGCGATTGATATATAAACCGTTTTTATATGTTGAGATATGAAGATGACCCGGCTTGGGTCTAGATTGACCAACATTACTTGTTAATAAGTTCTCCTGTATTTTTTGAAATGCTTCAGACAATAAAACTTCTTCATTTGCATATGGAAGAAGCTCATCTATTTTTTCGAGCATAACCTCTTTTGCTGCCTGGTCATATGCAGAACTTACCTTACCAAAGCTACTTAGCATATGCCGAATTGCCTTTAGTTGTTCTGCATAAATGAGCATTCCATCCGGATACACAGTTGGCATATGTTTAAATATTGAAGTAAACCACTTCAACAACCAGGTGAATTCTTGGCTCTTTTTTTGGAAGTACGCCTGTCGTTCAGGTTCAAGCTCGTCCTGGGCTTTTTCTTCATACTTCTCTATCTGGTCTTGTAACTGAGAAATATATCGTTCAGGACTCCAGCCAATACTTGCTTCACGAAGCAAACCTGCCCATTTTGTCTTTGATGGCGCCCCCTCGCCCGTGTCCATTACATTTTCTTGAAGAAGTGTAATAAAGGCTTGTACACTATAGGAATCTTTCATCCAATTAAGTAGTCCAGTAACGAACTTTCCAGGTCGTGTATAGATGAGTGGAATACCTTCGCCAAACGTAACTGGTATGGTAAGCTTCTCTGATAGATGGTACATTGATGAAACATACTGAGAAGAAGCTGTATAAAAAACAGCTGCCTCATCAAACCTAATTCCACTTTGCTTAATGCGTGTTAGCATCTCTTTCAATTCGGTTTCTTCTGTTTGGGCTGAGAAGAGTGAAAGATTGGTTACTTTTGTTGGAGCCTTTTCCACTTCGTATAAATAACTCAAGGTAGTTTCGCCATGAAACACAACATTCGATAACTCTGAATTTGAGGGAACCTCAATTCCAACTACCTTTTCGAGCGGGAGTTGGTAATAATCCGCTGTTACAATACTTTTTAGAAAATCCTCTTGAAGAGCTGATAATGTTAAATTGCTTTGTAAAATAAAGACCTTTCCTAAAGAGCTATATGTGCCAACAACCCGCTTGTACAACATGGCATCATCTATTACCTGGTGGTCCTCAAGTAACTGTTCGTAATGAGAAAGAATTCGAATCATATCTTTGCCTTTTTCCGATGTAACAAAGAACTCCTCTTTTAACGTCACACCTGTATAGCCAGCTAGTCGAAGTTTTTTAATCGTTTGATACATGCTAAAGCTTAAAGCTGGGGTTACTTCAACATCATTAAAATATTGTAAAACTTTGTTTGAATGTAAATTTGATAAAAGTGAATACATAAAATGAGAGCCTAATGAATCTGTTATAATATCCTTCTTGCGCTGAGTAAATGCCTCAACCGCTAAGTCACGAACTGTTTTCACCTTAAGATTAACCGCATGATTTCCCTCTGCAGCTAACTGAAATAGAATCTGCTCACCAATACTATACGAATCAACAATGAGTATCTTTTCCGTTAAAAAATGTGTCTTACAAATGTTTTGTAAATATGACAGTAACGATTTCACCGACTTCACACCCTTTGACATATATGAATTATGTGTACTGCTTGCGCAGATTTTTACATCTTGCTGTGTATTCTTTACTTGTAGTTTTAGTGTACCACATAAGGATTACATATTTTGGTATAGGTTAAACATAAGTGTGCTTATATAGCGTTATAGATAAAAAAGTGTTTTTATAAAAACAAAATCCCTAGGACATTTAGGTTCCCAGGGAAAAGTTGATAGAAATGAAGTTTTTTGTTTTGAAAGTCATGCTTTCATATTAGATAAATTAAATCCTATCGGCGTTATTGTGATTCTATAAGCGATAATTTAATTCTATAGTCGTATTTTTAATTCTATAAGCGTTAGCTTTTATAGCCAATTACTTTTAACAAATACCTACTCAATCTCCTTACGAATCTTCTCAATAATACTTCCATCAATAGATTCACTGAACTTACCATTAAAACGCACTGCAGATCCGAAGTGATATTCAGTAGCATTCAATTTTTCATGCACTACTCTAATATTGTTCAAAGAAAGACCTGAACCTGGCATTATTGTAGGTGATGGTTTTTCTTTTGACATCATGAGCATTTTTTGCAGGTTTTCTGCCCCGGCAAGTGCTGTTGGTTTTCCACCTGAAGTTAAAATTGTTTGCACAGAACCACTGTATTTCTGTAAAACACGATAAGATTCTATGATATCCCTAGATTCATCAATTGCCCGGTGAAACGTAATTTTCATATCACCTGCAGCTTCAATCACTTTCAATAACAACCCTTCATCGATATTACCGTTCTCATCTAAGGAACCGAAGACAATGCCTGCAGCATTTAGCTCTTTACAAGCTTGAATGTCCTCTAAAATAACTCTCTTATCTTCTTCAGAATACATAAATGAATATGCGTGAGGACGAATCATTACATGCACAGGGATTGAAACACTTTTAACAACTTCCTTTATAACTCCAAACGAGGGTGTCAAACCTCCTTCAGACATTGCTGTTACTAACTCTAAGCGATTTGCACCATGTTCTTCTGCGGTTCTAGCATCTTCTACATTTTGCACGATGATTTCAAGTAACATTTATTAATCCTTCTTTCACTTTTGAGGCTTCCGCACTTTAAACATACGGTACATATAATAACCAATTGTACCAAACATAGACACTAGCAAACCAGGAAGAAACCATATTCCAAGTCCAGCCTGCCCGTGTGCAACCTGGACTGTCTCCCATACACCAATTGCAAAAAAGAACGTTAAGAAAAAGGTTAACGTGGACAGCATTTTTCGTGATATTTGATACATATCTTTTGCATTTTCTTCAGTTATTTCAACAGGGTAATTAAATACCTGAGGAAATTTCTTAACGATAAATAACAATTTAAATAAAAATGCAGCTACAATAGGTAGAGCTAATACAGTTCCCTTACCGCCCCACCTGTCAGGTTCACCAAGCCCATTAAAATGAGCTGGAACTTTATCAGGGAGGTCTCCCCAGATTAAAATGACATAAAGAAACATTCCAAGCAACAAGAGAAATGAAAGAACATCCAGGATTTTTTCCGAGATTGTTTTCGGAGTGGATATTACATGACGCTTATCTTCAAACAAAACAAACACCACCCATTTAGTCGTATACTGAATATACGATTTAGGAGCAGTGTTAGTTTCAACTTCTTTTACTTTTCCTCAAAGAACTTGTCTATTGTACCTTCTTTTTCTAATGTCTCTCGTATAAATGAACTCAACTCATTTTCATTAGAATAACTGCTCAGGTCTTCACCGTACAGCTTTTCTATATCTTCCCTTGTTATCTTCTGGTCTTTATCTACCAGATCAAACGTTACCCAACTTGCATTTTCAACCAACGCAAAAATAAATGTAGCATTGTATATCATTGTTTCCTTAAAATTTTCAAAAGTCACATCTTCATCTTGATAGTTTAGGATCATACCGTACGGTTCTGCACCTGTTTCCAATTCCATTCCAAGATAATTTTCGCTTCCTGGTAAATTACTAACAATATTACCAACTGTACCCGCTTTACCAATATAGGGTGTTTTATATTGAAATATATCCTTTTCAACGGGAATGCTTTGTCTGCATCCGCTTATCAAAACTAGCATTGCCAGTAGGATAAGAGTAATAGGTTTCATACTTTTCTTCATCCCAATCCCTCCAAATTCATGAAAATATAGTTGCAAGTATTCGGTCCCATATAGTCTTTTCAAAATCCTTAATTGCTGTTAAATAAGGCAGATCTAGTATTTCAGTTTCACTTCCCCAGCTTAGTACAAGTGGGATTGAGTCTATAATCGTACCATCCTCTAAAATAATGGTTTCAATATATTCTTCTAATTTAGTGCGTTCTATAACTGCTTCTCCTGAACCTTCTTGTGAAACCTCAATCATTCCCTCAATTGAAGTACCAGGAATTCGATAGGCTACTGGCCCCGGATTCTCCTCATCATGATTACAAGTAATACGTAAAAGATCTGGAGGTGTATTTTCCACTTCACTATAATCTACATACTGTAATTCAGCATTCCATGTTGTTTCAGCCACTTCTACAGGCTTAAAAATAACAACCCCATACCAATTTAACTCTTCTTTATTACAAGCGGAAATTAATAACATGATGAGAAAAAAGGGTATTAATTTTAGTAGTTTCATTTTTCTCATCCCCCTAAAATACTAGCGTATTTCCATCTTCATTCAAAAATGAACCTATTTATTTCGGCCAAACTGGATTCTCATCCCCGCCAGTTTAGAAAGAATAAAGTATGCTACTATACTAAATCCTAATCCACCTAAATGATAGGATACTATACTCGGAGTCTCATCATAGCCATAGGAAGCTCCCCCTATAACCAATCCACCAAATAAGTAGAAACAGATAAACACACCTATTTTCAAATATGGAAGCAATCCTTGATACGCAAGAATTTTTCCGTTATTTTCACTTCGCATAGAATTAGACAATAAATTTATTAGATATAAAGATAAGACCGTTACAATGACTGGTATTATTAAAGCCAGAAGTTGCTCATAGAAAGTAGATTGATTCCACACATAAATCTCATTAATCCCATACTCAACTTCAAAGAGAAGGATTGGAAACGAAAAATACTCAAAGAATTTATCAAGATTTTGCAAACCGAAATTTTCCCTTATTAAAAATGAACCGGTTAATGCACGATAATGAAGAGAAATTCCATTGAACACTAGGTTATAGAAGCCGTATGGAAGTGCAAGAAAAATAATACTAAACGCAAACTGAGAAACAATACTTGCCCCGATTAAACCAAATAGTAAACTGAATGTGTACACACCGATTAACGTTACCAATGCTATTAGGTAATAATAACCAAGTGCACTAACTGGTAAATACTCATGGATCTCAGAACTTACTAATATAAAAATAGAAAGAAGCACACTTACAGTTAATGCTGCTGATAAATGAACCACACCGAATGCCCATTTTGCATAGAAGATATCTCTTCTTTTATAAGGCATCGACAACGTAAAGTCTAAGCTTTGATTGGTTCTTTCAAGCCCCACTAAAACAGATGCTAAAAGTATTAAGGCGATAATTTGAAAGAATGCTACTTCAAAGAAATTACCAAAATAAAAATGAAATGCCTCGGTTTTATTTCCCCACTCGTTCCAATGGTGTAGGGAATATTCTTGAACTTTTATAAAGTTATAAAACGCATATACAAAGTATAAGCATGCAGCCCATAATCCCCAAACGATAAATTTTGCCTGTTTATAATTTCGAAGCCAAAGAGCTTTAGTAAACAATGTCATCTCCTCCTAACGCTGAAACAAACATATCTTCAAGAGACATTGGTAATTCTTCTAAAAGTACCGGCTGGTACCGTTTTATCTTTAAGATGGTATCCTCTGTACTACCTTTTATCAGGATGGTTACAACCCTACCGACCTCGCTCACAATTTCTATATGTGGAAGTTGCTTAAGTTCTTCAGGTAAACCACCTTCCTTAAAAACTACTTGTATCTTTTTATAAAGTAATTTTGCATCTTCCATTGAGACGATTGACTCAACTTCTCCATCCTTCAACATAACGATCGTATCGGCAATTTTTTCAAGTTCATCTAAATGATGGCTAGAGATTAATAGAGAAAGCCCTGATTCTGCAACTTCTTCAATAAGAAATTGAAGGATCTTCCTTTTCACAATAGCATCTAATCCATTTGTTGGTTCATCCAGTATGATGAGTTTTGCTCTCGTCGAAATCGCTAGAATGATAAATAATAATGCCTTCATTCCCCTAGAAAATGTACGAATCTTTCTCTTTCCTGGTAAATTAAAACGTTCTAATAGCTGATAAAAATAAACTGAGTCGAAATTCTCATAGATTGCTTCGTATAACACTACTAGTTCTTTTACGCTATAACCGTTAAAGGTAGTAGTTGAATCAGGGACAAATACCATAGATGCTTTTACTTCTGGATGCTGGAAAATGCTCTGACCTTCAAACAAAACCTCACCCTCTTCAGGGTCCAGGATTCCAACTAAGCACCTTAACAAGGTTGTTTTCCCTACTCCATTTCGGCCAACTAGCCCAACAATTGATCCCTCGCCAATCGAGAAAGAGATGTCTCTTAGGATTGCAGCATTATCAATATATTTTGTAAGATTTGTAACCTTAAGCATCACTTTCCTTCCCCCCCTAGCTCTTCCATATAATCTTGAATCCAGTTCTGCAGTGTTTCTTTTGTAATTCCAAGGTAGGATGCTTCAACAATCAATAGCTTTAAAGATTGCTTAATAGACTCCATTTTCTCTTCATCCACCTTCATAGAAAATTGTTCTGATACGAATGTTCCCTTACCACGCCTTGTTTCAATAATTCCCTGGCGTTCAAGCTCTTGATATGCCTTACTAACTGTATTTGGGTTAACTAGTAAGGTTGATGAGAGTTCTCGAACACTTAATAATTTATCATTCGGTTGCAAAATGCCCTTTAGAATTAATTCTTTAATTTGATTAACTATTTGCTCCCAAATTGGTGTATTACTACGATCATCCAACTGAAAATACAAGTAAAACACCCCTTCCCTTGTGTAATCTTATATTGTATTAAGTGTATTATATAATGTAGTACACTTAATACAATAAATTATATGCTTGTAACTGTCAATTAGTTCCATGGATTTTCTGAAATAATCTCTCTGTTTTAAGTACTATCTTTTATGTAGCCGGATTACAAAGTTTGCAATGACAATTTTTCAAAACATATCCTATACTTTTAAAACAATTGAAAATTCACAGTATTATTGATTCGTGATAAACTAAGAAGGAATATTTTACATAAATCGTGTTTGTAAACACACGAAATAAAGGAGTATACATATGTCTAACTTCGAACAATTGCTTGAAAAATACGCTGACTTGGCTGTTCGAGTCGGTGTGAACGTACAAAAAGGACAGAACTTGAATATTAATGCACCTATATCTGCAGCACCATATGTGCGCAAAGTGGTTAAAAAGGCGTATGAAGCTGGTGCCCGCAATGTGTATATCGAGTGGAATGATGATGAAATTACACGTGCACGTTTTGAACTTGCACCAGACGAAGCTTTCCTTGATTACCCGATGTGGAAGGCAAAAGGAATGGAGGAGCTTGCTGAAGGCGGTGCTGCGTTTTTATCAATTGTTTCTTCAAATCCAGATTTGCTTAAAGGGATTGACCCTGAACGTATCGCAAATGCCAACAAAACAGCTGGTCAAGCTTTAACAACGTTCCGTAACTACTCACAGGCAGATAAGGTAAGCTGGTCTGTGATAGCTGTTCCATCTGAAAGCTGGGCTGAAAAAGTCTTCCCTACTCTTTCTCCAGAGGAACAGGTTGAAAAACTGTGGGAAGCCATTTTCCAGGCAACACGAGTGGATACTCCAGATCCTGTGGCAGCATGGAAAGAGCATAGTGCATCTTTACATACAAAGGTTGAATACCTTACTAACAAAAAATATAAGAAACTACACTATAAAGCTCCAGGTACTGATTTAGTTGTTGAGCTTCCTGAGGACCATGTATGGATTGGTGGTGGAAGTGAAAGTGAAAGAAATGTAGAATTTGTAGCTAACATGCCTACTGAGGAAGTATTTACAGTTCCTGCAAAAGAAGGAGTAAATGGCTACGTTGCAAGTACAAAGCCTCTTAACTATGGTGGAAGCTTGATTGAAAACTTTACTCTTACATTTGAAAATGGACGAATTGTAGATGTGAAGGCTGAAACTGGTGAAGATACGTTGAAGCGACTTATTGAAACGGATGAAGGCAGTCATTATCTTGGTGAAGTAGCACTTGTACCGCATAACTCACCAATTTCTCAATCAGATATCATTTTCTTCAACACTTTATTTGATGAAAATGCTTCAAATCACTTTGCAATCGGTAATGCATATGCGTTCTGTATTGAAGGTGGTAAAACGATGACAAGAGAAGAACTTGTTAAAAAAGGTGCTAACAACAGTATTACACATGTAGATTTCATGGTTGGTTCTGCCGACATGGACATTGACGGTATTACAGCAGATGGAACAGTAGAGCCTGTATTCCGAAAAGGTAGCTGGGCATTTTAATGTATTGGATTAGAAAGACCTCTGGTGATAAGCCAGAGGTCTTTCTTATAGCGTGTAAGGTACTATCTACCCTAACAACTCCCTTTTCCGCCGCATCTTTTCTATCAACTTTGCATCTAATTCTTGATAGGTAGGGCCTTCTTTAGCAAGTAGGGATAGTTGGCCAATCAATACACTAATTTCATTATCAAGTAAAAGTAGTTCTTCTTCCTTTTCAATAGCCGGTTTTTTTGGACCTTCATTTAGAAACTCCTGAGGAGACATTTCTACCCGATTAATCCTCTTGTTCTCAAATACCAATAGTTTTTCACAAATCTTTTGTAAGAAATAGGTATCGTGTGAAACAGCAAGGATGGTTCCTCTAAATTCTTGTAAAGTATTCTCTAATGTTTCCCTACTTTGTAAATCCAAATGATTCGTTGGTTCATCAAGTATAAGAACGTCCACTTCATCCACAAGCATTTTAACGAGTTTAATTCTAGTCCTTTCTCCAAGACTTAGAAAAGTAAGTGGTACATTCATTTTATCTTCTTTCAAGCCTATGTTTGCGAATAAAGTTCGTACCCGGCTTATTTCATCGCGGTCTGTTATATCCATATATTCAAGAGCCGTTTTATTTTTATCAAGGTCTGTGACATCCTGAGACAAATACCCAAGCTTTATTGAATTGCTTTTCCATAGTTCCCCCTCTGTAAGCTCTTCATCGCCTAGAATGATACGGAGTAAAGTTGTTTTTCCACAACCATTTTCACCTACTATACCGATCCTTTCTCCATGTTTAATATAGAAATGGCTGTTTTGAAATAGCGTTTTATCTGGATAACCCTTCCTGCAGTTTCTCGCTTCAATAACTCGCTTTCCTCGCTTTTGGCTATCTTGGAAATAAAATTGGAGGTCCTGTTGTTCTTTCGGCTTCTCTATTTTGTGTTTCTCCAGTTCATTCTCAAGTCTCTTCATTTTTGATTTAATTTGCTTATCCATCTTCTTCGCTTTTACGCGATAGAACTCTTTAAAACCTTCTTGTTTAGTTGATTGCCTATGAGCCTTGTCTGACCAATTTTGTAGAGTATTCATTTGCTGTTCTATTTTTTCTTTGTACTTCTGTTGTGTTGAATACTGGTGCAGTTGACTTTGATATCGTTTTTCTTTCTCAGCCTGATAAATCGAGTAGTTCCCCTTAAATCTTGTAGCTGCACCGTCTTCTATTTCAATGATTTGCTTAACCGTTTTGTCTAAAAAATAACGGTCATGCGATATAATGATAACACCACCTGAAAAGACCTCAAGCTGTTCAATAAGCCAATTTATCCCTTTAAAATCAAGGTGGTTTGTTGGTTCATCTAAGATAAGTAACTCCGGATTTCCAGACCAAATATGAGCTAAAGTGAGCTTTGTTCTCTCTCCTCCACTTAAGTGATAAACCTTTGAATTATCCCATTCCTGGACCTTTTTCAAACCAAGATTACTCGTTTTCTCTAGTAAATTTGAATCATAGGTCTCGTCTTGGCTATAAAAATATGAATCAGTAGATTGAACCAAATATCCAATACGTGTGTTTACATTATTCATTTCAATACTCCCGGAATCAACAGACAAGACGCCAGAGAGAATATTTGCAAGTGTTGTTTTCCCCGCTCCATTAGAACCTACAATCCCAATTCGGTCTCTTTTCCTAATATCCAAATCAATATTTTGTAAAATTACTCTGTCACCAAAACTCTTTTGTACGCCTCTTATTTTCATTATCGTTGTCATACTATCACCTTCCATACACCAAGTAATAAATTAATGGTCATATACGATGAGAATAATAATCCAATGAAAAAACCTCCCTAGTGTGTTTCCTAGAGAGGTTTGCGCGAGTAAAAAAAGACATACGTATTCTTGTTAGCGAATCAGATCAATTGTTACCTATCTGCTCCGTAATCAAAAAAGATCGTAGACATATAAAAGGGCGCACTAATCCTATTCTCTAGTTACACGTTTTTTCTTATTGAAAAATCGGGTAGAAAATAAGATTAGTTAATCATTGCCCCTTTACCATTCCCTTCGAATTTGTACTTCTAGTATATGTACAATAAAAATTAGTGTCAATACTATTACCTTATTAAGACTTTGTTCTTACCACTATCTTTTGCTTCATACAAAGCCTTATCAGCTCTGTCTAAAATCGAATGTATGACATCACCGGGTCTTCTTTCCGTAACACCGAAGCTCGACGTCACCGTAACGACTGTGTCGAAAGTGTAATTCTCTAACAAAGCTCGTATTTCTTCAGCAAGTAGAGCACCTTCATGAAGATTTTTATTTCTTGCTACAATAACAAATTCTTCTCCTCCCCATCTACCTAGGACTCCTTCATCCTTTAGGTGATCTCTAATGAGAGTTGAGAAATTCACTAATACTAAATCTCCTATATCATGACCGTATTGATCATTTATCTTTTTAAAATTATCAATATCAAACAAGATAACTGATAATTCATTTTTATTTCTTAATTCATGTTGAAGAAGTTCATGCATGTATCTCCTGTTGGGAAGGTTTGTTAGGAAATCAGTATTAGCTGCTTTCTCATGGGCATCAGCTTCAAGGAACACAACTTTAAGTTTTTGGAGAAAGTAAAGGGCAATAACATAAACGATATTTGAAAGGTGGAATTGAATTATAGGACTAAATACTAACCGATCAAAATCATTAAAAAACAAATCAAAACATGCTAGTAAAAAGGTTGTACCTAAAAATAGCAGCGAGATTGACAAGGCCTTTCTTCCGTTGAATGTAAAATAAATAAATATAAAGAACAGTGGTATCCAATCAAAAAACTCACCAAATGTGTAATAACCATCATTACCAAACTGATGCACGGTTGACCAAAACTTTAATAAGAATATTCCGCTCAGTAGCACCAGTGTTATGTATTCAAAAAACCTAAATTTATTAGGATTCATTTTTAACAGTAAAAGGAACAACGTAATTAACCAGACTAACAATATCGGCAATATATGTTGGTTAATATTCGTATCTGTATTAGTCATATCCTCAAGAATAATTGCAACAGAGGTTGCCAATATCAAAATAGGAAGCATCACTTTATACGTTTTTATTTTAAGCTTAGTAAATGCATTATCTACTGCGGAGAGTTGCTTCATAGTTATCCCTCTTTCCTATTAGGGAAAATCAGTTATAATGATATGTATTATACTTCTATTATAAACGATAATTGCTGTAGAAAAATACTAGAATTTAGGAGTTTTCCATGAAAAAGGTAGAAATTTTTATATTATCTGGATTTTTAGGTAGTGGCAAAACTACCCTGTTACAAAACATGTTAACTCAAGAAAAAGAAAAAAAACGTAAAATCGCAGTCATCATGAATGAACTAGGACAAGTTTCTATTGATTCAAATGCAGTTTCAGAAAACACACCCTTAAAAGAACTATTAAATGGTTGTGTATGCTGTACCATTCAAGGCCAATTTGAAGTTCAACTTCAAAGTTTGCTTCAGGATTATGAACTTGATGCAATCTACATTGAAACAACCGGCGTAGCACATCCTATCGAGGTGTTAGATGCATGTATGTCACCGCTTTTTGCCGAAAAACTTATCGTTCAATCAATCGTAACGACAATTGATGTTAACCGTTGGAAGGAAAGAAAGACGTTAAGTCCACAATTACAAATGTTACTACAAGAACAAGTTAATCACGCAGATGTATTGTTACTAAATAAAGTCGATCAGGTGTCAGAAGCTGAACAAGCACAAATTCTTTTTGAAATTCAAAATCTGAATAGTGATGCCAAATGTTTGTTAACTACCTATGCTAGTGTTACTGTTGATTACCTAAGGACAACTAAATCAATTGAACGAAAACCACATGAGCGAACTCACGTGGAATTAGATTTAAAACTTAAAACTTATGTACATACTTTTACCAAGCGTATAGATATTGATATATTTGAGGAATGGCTAAGGCAAATGCCAGATAGCATCTATCGAATTAAAGGTTATTTACGTTTTATTCATTCCAATCAAACATACATGTTTCAGTATTCTTATGGTACCCCGATTTATATGAAAGAACTAATGAATTACCCTGCAACATTAGTTTTTATTGGCGAGAAACTTGATCCCAAATGGATGAAGTCTGAGATGGAAAAAATTGAAGAAACCAGAGTAGATTAAACAACCTTTGACATCATTTCCCTTCGATCTAACGGAATGAAATTAATTAATTATGGAATGTTAAAGATGAGTAATCATTTTGATTGCTCAAATATACGTCGGGAGTGATGTATCATGGCAAGAAACAAACTATTGGTTCCAGGTGCTGAAAATGCTCTTGATCAAATGAAACAAGAAATCGCCAATGAGTTTGGTGTTCAGCTTGGTGCAGATACGACCGCACGCGCAAATGGTTCCGTCGGTGGCGAAATGACAAAGCGACTGATTCGTATGGCGGAACAACAACTAGGCAATGGAACACAGCAATAACATTTAAATTGGGGATCCTCTTAAGAGGGTCTCCTTTTATTAGTTAAAAAACACAGGTTGATTAAAAACAGCTGAAGTTACTGCTTTTGATTATATAAAAAAAGCCGATAACCTCTTCTATAAAGAAATTACCGACTTTACTTCTCTATTTGACGTATGAGTCCTTATTTTCTACTTGTACTGTTATTGCTGAAGCTTCTGTTCCTTTTGCCTCAATTGTTTTTACTCCCAAGAAAATCATACTGACCATTAAAATCATAAACACCAATACAATCACGCAATTTTTTACTAATGCCATTATGAACCACCTTACGTTTTTTCAAGACTTTACTCCCTAAAAACACACCAACACAACCATTGTATTCAAAAAGTTGAAATATATTCTGTTACAAGAATAAAATAATGAAAATATCCAGATTTTCCTCACTATACTTCATGTTGTACATATAGTGGTAGTAAAGGAGGGAATATAATTGGATAAATTTATATTCTTATTTTTAGCCTGTATTTTAGCAGGGTTTGCCCTAATAAAAGTTACGGCATATGATACTTTCTTAACAAGCCTGCATACCGTCTTTTTATTAGTTGGAGTCGTGACAATTATTGTATTTTCCTTTGTTATTATTTTTAAAGGAATCCTTGCTTTACTTGGAAAATAAACTACCATCCTAAGCCTAGCATTTCTAGGCTTTTTATTTTGACTTTTTTAGGAGTTTGTACCTTTCACTTTTGTCCCTTTTACATATGGTAGTACTAAAAGCTGGAAGTAGGTGCACACTTTGCCTTCAATATTTTTAGGACCAATTGAAATTAATAGTAATGAGGGAATTATTATAACTGGAAATTCATTTAATGCATCCCCAACCTCAACAGGTAAAACCTATACTGGTTCAGGCTCGTTTAATACTGGTATTTACATTACTACTAATAATGGGATAAGCACATCAAATAATTATGATTCAGACACGTCAGATTCAAATGTTTCAGAGGCAATTTAAAACCGTCTCCCAACAAGGAGACGGTTCTTTATTTTCATATAAAATTCAAGCTTCAATTATTATGCATACATTGATTCAACTTGTTTTTGAATCTCTGTATTCTCAAGATATTCATCATAAGTCATTTGCTTATCTACCAGACCATTTGGCGTAATTTCGATGATGCGGTTTGCAATTGTTTGTACAAACTGATGGTCGTGAGATGTGAACAGCATAGAACCCTTGAAGGCAATTAAACCGTTGTTAAGCGCAGTAATTGATTCAAGATCTAAATGGTTCGTTGGATCATCTAATAATAATACGTTTGCACCACTTAGCATCATTTTAGATAGCATACAACGTACCTTTTCTCCTCCTGAAAGAACACTAGGCTTTTTCAATACTTCTTCACCCGAGAATAGCATTCTACCTAAGAACCCACGAAGGAAGCTTTCACTTTGATCATTAGGTGAAAACTGGCGTAACCAATCCACTAATGTAGGCTCGTTTCCATCGAAATATTTCGAGTTATCCTTCGGGAAATAAGCTTGAGATGTGGTCACTCCCCACTTAAAGGTACCACTGTCTGCTTCCATTTCACCCATAAGGATTTTGAAAAGTGTAGTAATTGCGATTTCACTTTTACCCACTAATGCAATTTTATCGCCTTTATTGACAATAAAGCTCACATTATCAAGTACCTTCACGCCATCAATTGTCTTCGTTAATCCTTCTACTCGAAGTAGGTCATTTCCAATTTCACGTTCTGGTGTGAATCCAACAAATGGGTAACGACGTGAAGATGGTCTAATGTCATCCAGCGATATTTTATCTAATAATTTTTTTCGTGATGTTGCTTGTTTTGATTTAGATGCATTTGCACTAAAACGCGCAATAAAGTTTTGAAGTTCTTTAATCTTCTCTTCTTTTTTCTTGTTTGCATCCTGTGTCATACGTAACGCTAATTGGCTAGACTCGTACCAAAAGTCGTAGTTTCCAACATAAATTTGGATTTTTCCAAAATCCAAGTCAGCCATATGGGTACATACTTTGTTTAGGAAATGACGGTCATGGGATACAACTATTACTGTGTTTTCAAAGTTAATTAAAAATTCCTCTAACCATTGAATCGCTTTAATGTCTAAGTGGTTGGTAGGCTCATCCAGTAAAAGAACATCCGGCTTACCAAATAAAGCTTGAGCAAGTAAAACCTTTACTTTTTCTCCACCTGTTAAATCAGCCATTTTCTTAGCATGAAGCTCTTCTGAAATACCTAATCCTTTTAAAAGGATTGCTGCTTCAGATTCAGCTTCCCAACCGTTTAATTCAGCAAATTCACCTTCAAGCTCAGCAGCTCTCATGCCGTCTTCATCAGTAAAGTCAGCCTTCATATAGATTGCATCTTTTTCTTGCATTACTTCAAATAAACGGGCATGTCCCATGATTACTGTTTTTAAAACTTCATGTTCTTCATACTCGAAGTGGTTCTGTTTTAAAACAGCAAGACGCTCACCTGGAGTCATATGAACATCACCAGTTTGAGGCTCTATTTCTCCAGAAAGAATTTTCAAGAAGGTAGATTTACCTGCACCATTTGCACCGATTAACCCGTAGCAATTACCGGGTGTAAACTTTATATTAACATCTTCAAAAAGCTTACGATCACCATATCGCAAACCAACATTTGTAACTGTAATCATCTAATTTAAATCCTCCATTTCATTTCACTGCTACTGATTATACCATTTTACTAGAAACATCTCTACTTCCTTATATTGAAAGGTAGTATACATGGGATTTTTCTATACAAAAATAAGCTCTTAATACAGGTTTACTGTTTTAAGAGCTTTCATAATAAATAACTATTCTTTTTATGGTACCATTTGAAACCTCTGCTTTTACTTAAAAATTTACAAATCACCATTTGTCTTACTACTCTCCTGTTCCTGATTTCTTTCCCGATTACTGGTTTGTCTTACTAACTCGACCCTTTGCAAGATCTGTTCTCCTCCGAAACCCGCTAAAATAGATAGAAAGACCACTCTAGAAATTGACTCTGTTTCGCTGGATACAACGATGAGTACTGCTGCAATTGTTCCAATAATTACCTCTTCAATAAAGCCAAGGTGAATAAAACGCTTTGTGATTCGTGGTTTCTCGATCTTACCGAGTTTCTTAGCATGTCCTAACAACCCCATACAACCACCAATACAAACTGCAATCACAAGATTTAGCAACATGTCATCACCCCCTAAAGTCTAAAATTGTACTACGGACTCTAGGCAACAAACAGAAGCTTCCTTACTCACATTATATGCTACAAGTGTGTAAGAAAGCTTGGGTATATTTTCGGAAAATTTAAACTATTATTTCACTACCATTTTACTATTTGGACAGTAAATTAGCTTAAAACCTATTTCGTATCTCGAAAGGCCTACTATGTTTGGCCTACAAATCCTTTATTGTTGTACATCTCCAGTAGCCATTACAGAAATAAACTCTTGAATAAATTCTTCATAGTTAAAACGCAGAGCAATACGGTCAAGAGTTTCTGGAGGTTCCTTTTCCGGTTTTGGGCGGAAGTCCGCAATACTTCTTCCTTTTGAGTTTCCAAACACTTCTACTTTTACTCTTCGTTTTGTATATTGGACAATCGTAGGATTAACAATAGCACTTAAAGCAACAACATCATGCAACGGCGTTCCTTCAATTCCTGGAACATTCTTTTTATAGGCTTCGTAATAGTAGTCGAAAATCGGTCTTATTAGTTCTCGGAATGGGTTCGTCGTTCCATTCTGAACAATGTAATCTACCATTTGTGAAGTTAATATTGCTTTATTCGTAATATTCAGTGGGAAAATCGAAAGGTTTTGTGAATACTCAACTACTAGATTAGATGCAATTGGGTCACCATAAAAATTTGCCTCTGCTTCCGAAGTTACATTTCCTGGAACCAAGAACGCTCCGCCCATAATATAGGTAGCCTTTACTTTATTCATAATGTCCCCACCCAAGTTATAGGCGATTGCTAACGAGGTTGATCTACCGACGTCGACGATATATAGTTCATTTTCAAAGCGTTCAATAATATTGAAAATCTCATCAAAATTCAGTAACTCTTCAGTCACAAGAGTTTTCGGAGGTTGAATTGGACCTAAACCTTCTTCGCCATGGATCTCTGGATAATACGTAGTTACCTCTCCAGACAATGGCCCTTTAGCTCCAGAGATAATTGGAACATCTTTTTTTCCTGCCAGTGACAACAAATACGCTACATTTTGAGTTGCCTGCTCTTGCTCCACATTTCCATATCCCGGAACAATTCCCACCACTTCAATTTTAGGGTTTAATAATGCATACATTATAGCAATGGAATCATCAATTCCGGGATCACAAAATAAAAGGACCTTCTCTGGCAATATTATACACTCCTTTTAAATGCTTCTGGTCATCCATACTACTTACTATATGAATCAAAAATAAAAAAAACACCCATTCAACATGAGTCGAATTGAGTGTTTTCATATTGTTATTTATTTTGCAAAGCGGTGGTTACCAATTACAACAGTAACTTCTCTAGACATCATAAAAGCATTGTTTGATTTTGCTGGATTGAAGAAGAATAAAGAACCATTTCCTTGACCACGAAATGCTAACGCTTCTTCTACTGCACGAATTGACTCAGCATCTGCTGCTTTATTGATTTCACCGTTTTGTACTGGAGTGAATGCATAATTTCCTCCAGCAGGTCGTTCATAAATTACACCTTTAATTGTATTTGGGAATGAAGCTGAATCAACACGATTTAAAACAACTGTAGCAACTGCAACTTTACCTGCATATGGTTCACCTATAGCTTCAGCATTAACAAGTCTAGCTAGTAAGTCTTTATCAGCTGCGGTAATACCTTCAGGAATTACAAGTTGTTGACCTGGATAAATCATATCAGTTGTTTTATTATTTACTTTCTTTAAGTCAAGTACTGAAACACCATATTGTTTACCAATATTCCAGAACGTATCACCACTTTTAACAGTGTGTGTTGAAGAAGCAGCATCTGCATTCGTGCTAAATCCAAATAGTGATAATGATAGTGTTGTAGCTAGTACTAACTTTGTTAGTTTTTTCATGTTTGTTTTCCTCCTAGTAGGTTGATTAGTTGGTCACTACTAGCAGACTACCATCTGTAATATTTCAAAACACCACCCAAAAAGTGGTAGTTTATGAGAGTAGTTGGGAGCATTTGTCTGAAAACTTATATGGTAAAAATATCCTCAGTATATTTTCAGCCTAATTTAAGGATAAGGTGGAAGAATTAGGAGGCTTTTTTACAAAGGTATCGACGGTGTAATAAATGTGTCTAAAGCATGTAAGGGTCTATAAAAATCAATATAAAAACCCGGAAATTTTCCGGGTTCACAAGCTATTTCATAATCATTCGTATCATCTTTAACGCATTTTTTGTATGTGGATATCGCAGTGGCAGGTCAAATCTCGTCGTTTGTTTGAGTACGCTTTTTTCGTGTGTAAACACATCAAAGCTTCCTTTCCCGTGGTATGCACCAATTCCGCTATCTCCAACACCACCAAATGGTAAGTGAGGTGCGCTGAAATGATAAACTGTGTCATTTACACAGCCACCACCGAACGAAACGGACTCAAGAACTTTGTTTTGTACTCTCTCACTCTCCGAAAAAATATAAAGTGCAAGCGGCTTTGGACGGTCAGTTATTTCACCGATTGTTTGCAGAATATCCTCATACTCTAACACGGGTAAAATTGGACCAAAAATTTCGTCTTCCATAACCGGGTCATTCCATGTGACATCAACAAGCACTGTTGGTTCAATTAACCGTTTATCTGAATCAACTCCACCACCATGATATACCGTACCATTATCTAAAAAAGTAAATAGGCGGTTAAAATGTCTGTCGCTTACAATTTTCGTTAAATTGCTGTCATCATATAAAGAGTCACCGTAAATTTCGTCAATTGCTTCCTTTAGTAAAGTTAAAAACTCTTCTTTTACTTCCTTATGAACATAGAGATAATCTGGCGCAATACAGGTTTGTCCGGCATTTGTATATTTTCCCCATGCAATTCGTTTTGCTGCATATTTTAAATTTGCATCTTTATGAACGATGCAGGGACTTTTTCCACCTAGTTCAAGAGTTACAGGGGTCAAGTTTTTAGCGGCTGCTTGCATGATAATTCTTCCAACCGGTACACTACCTGTGAAAAATATATAATCGGTTTTCTCTTGAAGAAGAGCTGTGCTAGTCTCCACTCCACCTTCTACTACCGCAATGTATTCCTCAGGAAAGTTCTCGTTAATAAGTGAACCAACGAGTGCAGATGTTTTCGGGGTTAACTCCGATGGCTTAATAATGGCACAGTTTCCCGCTGCAACAGCCCCAATTAACGGTGCAAAGGCTAATTGAAATGGATAATTCCATGGCGCAATAATTAAAGCAACACCGTAAGGTTCAGGATATATGTAATTTTTCGAGCCAAATCCTACTAATGTTGTTTTTACTCTCCGAGGTTTTACCCACTTTGATATGTTCTTCAACGTAAAGCTGAGCTCTTCTAATACAAAACCCACTTCAGTTGTATATGATTCAAATTCAGACTTATTTAAATCCTCATTAAGTGTTTTCATGATTTCTTTTTCATGCGTCTTGATTAGAGATCTAATCTTTTGTAAAGTACTGATTCGAAAAGCTAGATCTTTCGTTTTTCCCGATGCAAAAAATGCTCTTTGTTTTTGTACAAGCTCTTTATAAGATTCCATGTGTGTTCCTCCTCTACAATTAGTATTTAAGTTAGCCTGCCAATTTTGTCTATTGTATATAAATAGTACATGAATATGTATTTTTCCTCTTTTCAGTCTATAATTTTTACATAACTGAACAGAATACTACTTTTGTTATACTGTTAATATGAGACATTTTGTCATGGGTACTAAAAAAGGTAAGCCTTTCTTTAAGAAGTGCTTACCTTTCCATGAACAATTATGAATGACTTGCTAGTTTTTCTTTAAGAGGGATATGTCCTGATTTTTCTACCTTTGTTGCAAGATAGTTTTTATTATAGTCAGATATATCTCCCCATAGTGGAATATGGTTATCAGCTAATAGACCACTTTCTTGTAGAGCTGCTAGCTTCTTAGGGTTGTTGGTAATTAATGTAACTGGTTTAGCTCTCAATTCAGATAATACTCGAATGGCATCCTGATAAGAACGAGTATCGTCTTCAAAACCTAATGCATGATTTGCTTCAACAGTATCAAAGCCTTCTTGTTGAAGAATGTAAGCAAGCGATTTTGAAAATAGACCTATTCCTCTTCCTTCATGGTCTGCTAGATAAAAGAGAGCACCACTTCCATTAGCAACAATTTTTCTCATTGATTCACGAAGCTGATACCCACAGTCACAACGCTTGCTCCCGAAAATATCACCCGTATGACATATACTGTGCATACGTATTACAGCCTGATCACTTTCTTCAAAGTCTCCATATACAAGAACTGATGACTGTTGAAGAGATGCTAAAGATGCCCCAGTAAGTGATTCCAACACTTCTTCTTCGCTCTTCTTTTCATCTAAACGAAGCCATGTATACCAGTTAAATGTAACGACTTGATTGTCTAATTGAACTGGTAGTTGAACAGGGCCCACAACACATAAATCAGGTTGTCCAGGTTTTTTACTTAATTTCATTTTATTTAAAAGTAGGCTTTTCACCTTTTCTGATATCATTTCTTTCTCCCTTTCGCTATCTCTTTGTTGTCTTTCCCCTTATTGTGTAGAAAGTATATTATTTTGTGTAAAGGGAGGTCAAGTAATATGCCGTAAAAAGACTGAATTCAAGATATTTTGATAAAATAGACTCTTGGGTAACTGTTGATGCTATATTTTTTCTGCATGATAACCCAGCTTTTTAAGGAGTACCATCATTTCTTCTTTTTCTTTATCTGTAAGACCGCCAACAATTGATTCAATTGCTTGCTGGTGCTTTGGAAAAATCTCGTCCATAAATTTAGTACCTTCTTCTGTTATCGAAGCCCATGTTACACGTCTATCTTTTGGACAAGGCTTCCTCACTAGAAAATTCTTTTTCTCTAATTTATCAACCACATAGGTAATACTTCCACTTGATAAAAGTACCTTTTTCCCAATATGTTGTATTGGAGTTTCTCCCTTATGGTAAAGAAGTTCCAATACAGCAAATTCTGTTAAATTCAGACCGTAGCCTTTTACATCTTCCTCTACCCGTTCGTTAACTGATCGGTATGCTCGCGATAGAACCACAAACAACTTTAATGAAAGATTAGAGACTTCCATTGTTTCTTTTGTTTCCATGTCAACCATCCTTTATTTTCTAATATCTTGAATTCAAGATAATTTTACTAGAAATTAACTTTATTTGTCAACTCTTGTAACACGGTAAAGAAATTAGCTTCTAGAAACAGATTGGTATCGATATTTTACGTCTCCACCATGTAAAGCTGTCCCCTGGAAGTGTTTAAAGTCTTCCCTTTTTACCAGAACACTTCTAAATTCAAGGAATTGGTCATTTTTTACTAGATATTCATTCAATTCTCCATCTCGGAGCTTATTTAATATCTCGTTTACAAATTGTTCATTCATGCTATACACCCCTCTTAAAATTATAGTAGTTATTAATATGATTAACAAGGCTAATACCCATTTATCAAGGGACTTTACACCTCTTGTTAAAGGAGGCATATGATATGGTGGATATGTCTATTAGGCATTTATTACTATCCGAGATAGTTCAAATAGCTATTAGTAAGTAAGCGAAAAATATAGTTAACGGCGTATGAATTTTGTCGCGGATAATTTACATTTTTATCCTTCATTTGAACAAACCAAACTACACTGAGAGAGGACGATTTTATGAAAAACCAACCAATGAATCCATATATGTACGGCGGCCAACCTATGATGGGTGGTGTCGGCAATAGCATGGGAGATATGAATGAAATGATGATTCCAGGAACTACTAGTCCACAAATGGGATATCCCCAAACTACATCACCAGAACAATTTTCGATGAGTGGCTATCCGAGCTATCAACAACCAGTGATGGATCATGATTGTGGCTGTGGATGCGGAGGTCATGGGGTGAGTGGATCTCAATATGGTCCTGGTATGACCGGTGGTTTTGGCCCTCAGGGTCCTGGATTCGGTCCAGGTATGGCGGGCGGTTTTGGCCCTCAGGGTCCTGGTTTTGGTCCGGGTATGACTGGTGGTTTTGGCCCTCAGGGTCCTGGATTCGGTCCGGGTATGACGGGCGGTTTTGGCCCTCAGGGTCCTGGGTTCGCTCCGGGTATGACGGGCGGTTTTGGCCCTCAGGGTCCTGGATTCGGTCCGGGTATGGCGGGCGGTTTTGGCCCTCAAGGTCCTGGCGTTGGTCCGGGTATGACTGGTGGTTTTAGCCCTCAGGGTCCTGGCGTTGGTCCGGGTATGACTGGTGGTTTTGGCCCTCAGGGTTCTGGCGTTGGTCCGGGTATGACTGGTGGTTTTGGCCCTCAGAGCCCTGGTTTTGGTCCGGGTATGGGATATGGCCCTGGAACACCAGGTAGATAAAGTTAACAAGGGGAGTATGGGAGACTTATTGTATACAGTAAATAAAGGAAGGAGAACAAATAGTCCTCCTTCCTTTTACTATGCCTTCAACCAATCTTGGAAACGTTCAAACATCATGGATGTATCGTTATATCCAAGTTCATAAAGTTTAGACAGCTTCACTGGATTTCTTTCCACTCTACCAACTTCCAAAGGTTCGGATGGACTAATTACAAAAACCTTACCTGCTTTTTCCTGATCCTCAAGATAGGCAATCGTATCATTATAGACTTGGTACCTTCTTTCCATCACATTTGCTAATTCTGGATAATCCTTATAAGTTCTCCTTACCATCCATGTCATACTAGATTTCTTTTTGTTGTAACCGCGGTTTCTAGTTAGAATCACAATATTCTTTTCAAAACCATCTTTTTGAGCTTTTACAACTGGTATCGGATCTGAAATACCACCGTCTAAAAGTTTTTTTCCTTTATAATCAATAATCGGTGCGACAAAAGGCAATGAACTTGATGCTCTAATGACTGTCAATATATCATTTCCGTATTCCTCTTTATTAAAGTAAAGAGGTTGTCCAGTTTCACAGTCCGTTGTTCCAATAACGAACTCTTCTTTTGAATTAGTAAAAGAATTGTAATCATACGGTACAAGTTTATTTGGTATTTCATCGAAAATATAATCCATCCCAAATAGTTGTTTATGTTTAATAAGGTTACGGAAAGATAAATACTTTGGATCATTAACATACTCTATGTTGACAGTCCGATTTCTTCCCTTTTGCCGGGATAAGTAAGATGCAGCCATACATGCACCCGCAGACACGCCAATTACGTAAGGCAGGTAAATGTTTTGTTCCATAAAATAATCGAGAACGCCTGCTGTGTACACACCGCGCATACCTCCGCCCTCTAAAACAAGTCCTACGTCCTTCACTTTTCTTCTCTCCTTCTATTTATATAGTAAAATACGATAAGTAAATCTGTTGGTATTGTCACACTTTTTACATTTTTTGACGATAATTGCACAAAAATTCTTTACGTTACCATAAAAGTAAGGCAAAATATAAATTAATTGTATTTTTGGAAAAATAATTCAAGAATCTCAATTTCTAAGATTCATTGAATGTTGAGAAAGGGTGAGTTAATGAAAATCGCTGCTATTGGAGATATCATTGAATTCAAAGAAGGTCTCAAAGGTATTGTAGAAAAAGTAAACGAAAACTCTGTAATCGTCGACCTAACATATATGGATAATTATAGAGACCTAGACTTAGAAAGACGAACAGTTGTTAATCATAAAAATTACCGTATTATTGAATCATAAGTAAATTTTAAATGGGCTACCAGAATTGGTAGCCCTTTTCCATGAAAAAAGGTTAATAGTTTTTGGCGGCTAACTCCAGGAACCTTGCACTTTTTATGCACCTAATGACTTATTCTTTTGCAATTTCGGTTGAATCGATGTTAGCAATTTGGTTCTTGAAAGTGAGTAAATTAGAAGTGCAGTCCATATGAATATGAAAGTTAGCAAGTGAGTCTTTGTAAAGTGTTCATGGAATAAAAACACCCCAAGTAATAGACTAATAGTTGGTGCAATATATTGAAGTATTCCAACCATTGAAAGTGGAATTCGATTTGCACCAGCAGCAAACCATAATAGTGGTAAAGCTGTTGCAATGCCTGCTCCCATCATCAATAACTTGATATCAATAGGAGCTATTGAAAAAGAATCCACCCCACCACGGTATAACCAAGTCAAATAAATTAAAGCAATTGGTGCAACTACCATCGTTTCCATTGCTAGGCCAATCAATGAATCCAGTTTTGCTAGTTTCTTTGTTAATCCATAGAATCCAAAGCTTATAGCAAGGGTTATTGCAACCCACGGAAAACTCCCGTATTGGAATGTTAAGATTAGAACACCAACTGCTGCTAATCCAAAGGAAATTCCTTGCCAGAAATGGAGTCGTTCCTTTAGCACAATGATTCCCAATAATACGCTAACTAAAGGGTTTATATAATATCCTAAGCTAGCTTCAATAATATGATCAGAATTTACCGCCCAAATATATGTAGCCCAGTTTATACTAATTAATAAAGAAGATGCCACTACCCCAATTAATTTTAATTTATTACTAAAGATCATTTTAAGATTGCTTGTTAGTTGTCGACCTTTATTTGAAACTAGGATTATTCCAAGCACAAACACTAGCGACCAGACAATACGGTGCGCAAGGATCTCGAGTGGTGAGATATGATCTAACAACTTCCAATATAATGGCAAGACGCCCCACACAATATACGCTACTGCTGTATAAATGACCCCAACTTTATATTCCTTTATATCTGTATTCCCCATGATAGTTACTCCCTCATTCCCATTAAAACTTACACTATTTGTTAATTATATTTTGGTTTCCGAAGTATCACAACTAAAATGATTTGGTAATTTTAAATAATACTTTAGATTACACATTATCTGGCTATATTGGGTGGTGTTCCTTTTATTTGGTCTTCAGTGCCACACGCATCTTCCGCTTTCGGGGGGCGCTCCTCCTCTTTTCGGCTCAAGCACCACACGCATCTTTCACTTTCGGGGGGTGCTCATTCCTTTTTCGGCTCCAGCACCACTCGTATCTCTCTTCCAACCCATCAAAAAAGCACACCCTACAAAAGAAGAGTGTGCACAGCATATACCTATTTTCCTCTTAACTCATTATGCTTTGTTTCAGCGAGGTCATTTCCGAAATCCTTATCAGTACCTATGGCGTCTGAAGCTTTTTTCATTTTCTTCTGTTGGTTTTTGTGACTATCGCGCTTTGCCATACTACTTACCCCCTCTTATTCTTTCTTATTTTTACCTGCTTCATCAGCTAGCTCATCAAATGATTTGACTTTCCCATGAGGATTCTGGGATTGCTTGCGTACTGTCCATTGACGTTCTTCTTGTCGTTTTGATTGTGACATATTGAACTCTCCTTCTTTCGAAATATCATCTATAGCTTTAGTCGGAACCGATAATTTATTCTAAAAAAAACACTGACATGGTAAAATGACATCGATACATCTTTGAAATGAGGGGTCCTTTTGCAAAAGTCCTTTTATCTACTACTTATTATTGCCCATGTTTTACTAGCAATCAGCTTTCAATCTAATTTCCCTTTTTGGACAGTTTTCCCACTTTCATTTCTCGTATTAACTATAGCTGCAACAATTTTGGGAACATATGATTGGAAAAAGAGTAGCGCTCTAACTATTCTACTCGGTATATTTTCTGGTCTGTTTATGTATGCTTTGTTCTTCATAGGAAAAATAATCTCGGGTTATATATTTCCAGATCAACTGACAGAGGTTGTCAAACTCTACAGTAAAATAAAGCCTGTTACATCTTGGAATTTTATCCTATTGTTCCTCATTATTATTCCAGGTGAAGAGCTTTTTTGGAGAGGCTTTATTCAAAAGAAGCTCTCACACGTCCTTCATAATAAAAATTGGCTAATTATCGTCTCTGCCCTTTTATATACTTCAGCAAATATTTACACTGGTAGTCCATTGTTTTTACTTGCCACTTTTATGGGTGGAATTGTTTGGGGTGCTCTGTATTTGTGGAAGCAAAATATAGGTATTGTTATTTTGTCGCATCTTGTTTTTAATCTATTCCTACTTGTATTATTTCCTATTTTTTAGAAGGAAGGGTGAAAAAGCGAATAAAACAAAAAAAAAGGAAACAGAAAGATGGGCGTTATTCCATTTCTGATTTCCTTGTTGATTTTTTTACCATATTCCTGAAATACTTTTTTTCCCATTTAGGATCCTCTATTTTTTAATAAGAGGGTTATTTAAAAATATTTTTGATTTTTTTACTTAATTACCTTTTCGGTAAATGCTTAATTGGCCTAGATAACAGGACTAATACAATAAGACTTACATAACCAAACAAAGGATACAAAAATGAGATAAGAGATCCATAACCTAACTGACTGATTACATAGGATACTGCCAGGATACCCCCTACAATCATCAATGAAGGAACCTTTATCATTTTCCTTACTTGTCTTTCCAAACCAAAGATATTTCCTATTACAGAAGTGAAAATTTCTCCGTAAATGACAAGAATGTACAACCAATAGAACGTAAACATGAAATGCTTCATAACCTCCGCCATTGGTATTTCATATAATTTTACATCTGGTAATGCAGACAGTGAAATATGACTTGTTAGGAGAATTAAGCAAAGAGAGCCCCCACCTATTAGTCCTCCCCATCTCAACGTTTTCTCGTCCTTCATTTCCTTTGCCAGTGGGACTAGCACCGGCATCGCCATCGTTAAATTGAAAGCTGCATATAAAAAAGGAGAGATAATCCATCGATAGCTTGTATGCTCTGTTTCAACTGTTTGTAAAATACTCACTGGTTCTGTCACAATTACCTCAATAGCTAATACAACACTAAAGAATATCATGATTGGCACAACAAACATGTTGACCCCGAATAAACCCTTTATACCAAATAGCAATACAAAAATAGAAAGAATAATTGTAAGAAAAATACCGAGTTGATAAGACAATCCGAGCTGCTCGTGAAATACTGCCCCTGCTCCCGATAGCATTACCGAAGATACACCGACTAGTACTAAAAGCATAAGTATATTCACGATTATGGCCGCTTTTTTCCCAAATAAATATTCATTAAACTCCTTATAAGAATCAGCCTGAATTCTATTTGCGATCAACATAATCCTTGTCCCTAACCAAATAAATAAAAAGCCGCTTATTCCAATTCCTGCTAAACCATAGATCCCGTACTGAGTAAAAAATTCTACAATTTCTCTTCCTGTTGCAAAGCCTGCTCCTACAATCGTGCCAACATAAACAGCACCTATTTGAAACGCTGCTCCCCAATTCCCACGCACACTAGCCACCTCATTATTCGTCCATTTACTTGATATATATGTGTAAGGAAGACAAATAAGACGAGCTATTAGGACGGAAAAAATTTCTAGTGCTTTTCTCTTGAAAGTCAAAAAAGGTCAAAGTATAATGAAGTCAAAGGTCAAAGATAGTCAAACGCATCCTGACCTGCTACTTTTAACTTATAATCCGTGGTAACACGGTTTTTATATATTCTATTGGTCAAATATAGTCAAATCAAAATATTTAATAATTAGGAGGTATTTTGTTTATGATTTGTCAAGCATGTAACCAAAACGAAGCAACAGTACAATTACACATTCAATTTAATCATGAGAAAAGACAAATTCAGCTTTGCCACGAATGTTATGCAAAGGAGAAAAACAACATGAAAATACCTTCAGGAATGAATGGTTTTCCTAATTTTTCATTTGATGACATGCTAAAAGGTTTTTCTGGACAACAAATGAATATGAATCAACAAGCACAGCCAAAACACGGTGGTAACGGCGGTGGTCTTCTTGACCATTTTGGCCGCAACCTAACACAAATGGCCAAAGCAGGTTTAATTGACCCTGTTATCGGACGAGATGAGGAAATTCAACGTGTTATTGAAATTCTAAATCGCCGTAATAAAAATAACCCAGTCCTAATTGGAGAACCAGGTGTTGGTAAAACCGCTATCGCTGAAGGTTTAGCTTTACAAATTTCAGAAGGCAAAGCACCAGGTAAGCTTTTGAATAAACAAGTTTATTTACTGGATGTAGCTTCACTTGTTGCAAACACAGGTATTCGTGGTCAATTTGAAGAAAGAATGAAGCAATTAATTGCTGAACTACAAAAACGCAAAAATATTATTCTTTTCATCGATGAAATTCATCTACTTGTTGGTGCAGGGTCTGCTGAAGGCTCAATGGACGCTGGTAACATCTTAAAACCTGCACTAGCACGTGGCGAACTTCAGGTTGTCGGTGCAACAACACTTAAAGAATATCGACAAATCGAAAAAGACGCAGCTCTTGAACGACGCTTCCAGCCAGTAACTGTAGATGAGCCAACTATTGAAGAAGCGATTCAAATACTAGAAGGTATAAAAACGAAATACGAAGACTTCCATAACGTCAAATACTCAGATGAGGCGATTAAAGCGTGCGTAACTCTATCACATCGTTACATCCAAGATCGCTTTTTACCAGACAAAGCAATTGACCTATTAGATGAAGCAGGCTCAAAAATGAACCTTCTTTCTGGTGGTACAAACTCAAAAGACCTTGAAGAACAACTTGCAAAGATTGCTGCAGAAAAGGAAAAGGCAGCTTCAGAGGAAGACTATGAACTTGCTGCTAAGCTACGTCACCAAGAAATTCTTCTTGAGAAGCAGCTAAATACTCCTGAAAGAAATGAAGAACATGTTGTAGATGTTAAAAATATCCAACAAATTATTGAAAAGAAAACAGGTATTCCTGTAGGTAAGCTTCAAGAAAATGAACAAGAAAAATTGAAATATCTTGCGGAAAACTTAGCGAAAAAGGTTATTGGTCAAGAAGAAGCAGTTTCGAAGGTAGCTAAAGCGGTTCGACGTAGCCGTGCAGGCTTAAAAGCAAAAACAAGACCAATTGGTACTTTCCTATTCGTAGGACCAACAGGTGTGGGTAAAACTGAGCTTACAAAAACACTCGCTGAAGAATTATTTGGCTCTAAAGATGCTATGATTCGTCTTGATATGAGTGAATACATGGAGAAACATTCTGTTTCAAAAATTATTGGTTCACCTCCAGGATATGTAGGTCATGAAGAAGCTGGACAATTAACAGAAAAGGTACGTAGAAACCCATATAGCATTATCCTGTTAGATGAAATTGAAAAAGCACATCCAGATGTTCAACACATGTTCCTTCAAATCTTAGAAGATGGCCGACTAACAGATAGCCAAGGCAGAACTGTCAGCTTTAAAGAAACTGTCATTATTATGACTAGTAACGCTGGTGTCGGTCATAAGAAGATTACTGTAGGTTTTGAAAAAGCTGAGACAGATGCATATAAAGAGTCCTCTATTTTAGACTCACTTGGTTCTTTCTTTAAACCAGAATTCTTAAACCGATTTGACAGCATTATTGAATTCAAGCAGCTTGAAAAAGAGCATCTGCTGCAAATCGTTGATTTAATGCTTAAAGAACTTGAAGCAACACTTCAAGAACAAAATATTACAATTACAGTAGAAGAAGCAGCGAAACAAAAATTAGCTGAACTTGGTTACCATCCTGCCTTTGGAGCACGTCCACTTCGTCGTGTTATTCAAGAGCAACTAGAGGACCAAATTACCGATGTTCTACTAGAAGATGAAAACAAAACGACTCTTGTTGTAACGATGGAAAACGATAAGATAGTCATTAAATAATTCTCTGGCACTCCTCAGTAATGGGGAGTGTTTTTGACTTCATTAAAAAAGATGCCTCACTTGAGACACCATTAAATCCCCACTTTACCTTGTAATTTGCTTGGCTTAAGGGGCATTTTCCTATTTGAAAATAAACTGTGAAGTACCATTCCAACGATGATCATTAGCAGACCGATAAATGAATAAACGCTTGGTATTGATTCATTCAACAGAACAATTTCACCTAACATGACAAATAAAATTTGTGTAGCTTGAGTAGCTTCTACAGCCGCCAATTTACTTTGATCATGTTTTACAAGCTCAGTCGCAAAGAAGAAGAGTACAGTTGCAATCACACCCGATGAAATGCCAACAATGAAAGATTGTATAACTTGATCCATGCTCGGTAAACCAACTGTAGCTGCTCCTGTTCCAGCAATGACTAACCAGAATGGTGTTGAAGCAATCGTCATTCCTAGGACCCGTTGAAAGGTATCGAACTCATTTTTACAATGCTCCATCATTTTACGATTACCTAATGGATAGGCAAACGCAGCAACTACAACTGGGAGCACACCTAACAATAACATTTCTGCGCTGAACCCTTCGCTTGCTTCTTGTAGCTGAATCAAAATAATACCGATAAAAATAAAACAAGAAAAAATAAGTCCCTTAAACGGTATTTTCTCACGTACCCGCTGCTCTCCTTTTTCTGTTTGAACAGTTTTATAAAATACAGGTACAACCAGAAGTCCAGCAATAATTACAAATTGCCAAGTTCCTGCAACTAACCAACCGGGTCCTGATGCTGCGGCAAAAGTTAAAGGTGCATAGAACAACCCGAACCCTACTGTACTCCAAAACATCCACTTTATTGGATGTAAACGGAGTTCGTTTAACAGCCCCTTCATGTTCCCTCGTATAAGCACGATACCTAATAAAAACGGGAGCATAAAGAAATATCGCAACGAGGAACTCCATAACCAGCTTCCACCTGATAGTTCCATTGAACGATTTAAAATAAAAGTAACAGCAAAAAACACGGACGATAAAATACCAATTGCGATTGCTTTCACACTTCTACTCCTTCCACCTTAGACACACAACTACACCTTATAGCAGTATACATCCTCATCAACAAAGCCTTTAATAATTTCTCCAGTCTTTTTAAATCCAGCTTCCGTATATACGTGGATTGCTGCCTTGTTTTCCGGTATAACAGATAAATAAATCTCGGTACAATAAGGTAATGTTCGTACCATCTCATCGATAACTTCTTTAACAGCAGCTGTTCCATATCCTTTACCTTGGTATTTATGATCAATCATGATTCTACATAATTCATAGCGATTATGTTCTGTTTCTAGACCATACATTGTAAAACCAATGAGTTGGATACCATCGTATATCGCCTTTGTAACCCAATCTGGCTGGACCTTTGCTTGAGCCAATGAAAAAACATTTGAAGCCACCCATTTTTCAAACAACACAAACTCAGTTTTGTTCTCGGTCTTTAATTGAATCACATCAAAAAGATTATTCATCGTGACGTCTCGCAGGATGATCTTCCTCAAAAGAACCTCCCCCCTTACAATGAGTTGCATTTTGCAAAAATAAATCCACCCTGCTATAAAGGTGGAAATATTCTAATAATTTATTTTATCATAAAGACTTGCTCTGCTTTCACACTAAAGCCTTCATTTTTTAATAATTCACATAAAATTTTATTTGAGGTAGAAATATTTCCGGCAGACCTAAGTAGTTCAAGTTCTGAAGATCCATAGACTCTTTGTAGTAAACCTCTGACTACTCCTTCTTTATCCTCTATCGATGGTGCTGCTTCGCATTGATATAGAATAATTGCTTGTAATTGTCCTTCCTCATTAAAATGCCTTTTAAAAATGGCGTATCCAATTACATTGCCTTTCTCATCGAGGGTAAGCAGTGACTCTCCATCACGAGCATTATTCCATTGTGTTTGCCAAGGTACCATTGCCTTATAAAAGCTGAGTTTTGATGCATCGATAGGTAAACCCTTCACATAGGTGTATCCCACATCTTCAGTGGAAAATGCCCCGTTAGCTAAGCTTCCATTATGTTGTAAATGGACAAGGTCATCAATTACTTTATAACCAACTTTTTCATACAACGTAATTGCCTTCTTGTTTTCACTAATCGCTTCAAGGGTAGCTACATCGACACCTTCTTCCTCATAGATTGCTAGAATTGCCTCCATAAGTTGCTTGCCTACACCTTTTCCACGATATTCTGGCGCCACACCTGTTCCGCCATTCCAAGAAACCTTTTTTCCGTTAATGAGTCTGACTCCATTAAGGATTATCCCAACTGGAGTAGTCCCGTCATAAGCAATAACTGATAACGTTGGAGAGAGCCCCTCTAAAATCAACCTTCTCGTAAAAAGATCTACAGTTGTATTCATAGTAAAATAGTATCCTTCAAATCCCCTATTCCAAGCATACACAGCATCTTCAAGAGTACAATCTGATAAACGTTTAATCGTGATCATTTTAAGTTCTCCTTTGTTTTTGGTATTTTATTGCAATGTTATCTTATGGTATCTACATATTTTCGCAGTTACTCGTATTCCTGACATGCGTATATCGCATCACGCTCTTGCGATACACCCTTGCTCATTTTTACATCTTACGTGTATCGCATTTATTCAAGCCTCTAAAACGCAGTCATACAAATCGGTTTGTCATCTGTTAAGAACAATCGATTAATAATCCCGATATCTTCCGGTTTTGTAATAGTTAATAAACCTTGCTGATACAAAGCCTTCGCATTAACTGCTCCCATCACAAGTGATGAGAAATCTGAAACGTCCAGTTTTATTTCTGCATTAGGTACCGAGTCCTCAACTATTTGTGCATAACCTTGTTCAAAATCTACTACTACACTCCCCGAGTTCTCTGGAACAAATGAATCCTCAACAGTTATCTTTACTGAATATGAAATATCATTGAAATTATGGTTATTAAGTGTTTCAAATAAACCTGCTACATCAATTATCCGATACATGATGCCGAGTCCAGTTGTATGTGTTTCATGATAACAACTTGGAATAAGATGGTTTGATCCATTCGTAGGGTCTGTAATGGAGTAATGGAAAAATTCATCTTGAGTGTTAACTATTACTCTATTGATTTGGTCAAATTGGTTATGAAGAAATCCAACAAGTTGTTGTTTAGCCTCACTAGTTTCATAGATGAATTCCTTCACAATTAAATCATTCAATAAAAAGTTAGTATCACTTTTTTTCTTAAACGAAAATGAGAGATAACCTTCAATCTTGTTATCTTTTTTTAAACCAACATAAAGTACATTAGGATTTTTGAATAACGTATCGGCCTCAGAATCAGTTCTCAAGCACATTCCATGCTGGATTTCTGCATATCGATTATAGCAATCCAGCACATCTTTCTTATCCTCTTCAGTCAAATATTGTACTTCCTTATTTCCAAGATTCTTTAGAAAACTTGCAGGGTTTATTTTAAATTGATTCATCTTTGTTCCGTAACCAAATCCCATTCTTTTGTAAAAGTCCAGCCGAAAAGGATACAACATGACGATTGGAACCCTGCGTTCGCGAAAGTATGAAATAAAATACTGAATTAATTCCTTTGCTACCCCTTCTTTTTTGTGAAGGAGATCGACTGCAATTGAACCCACTCCGCCAACCTCTATTAACTGAGAACAGAAGTTCATGGTGAAATGGTGAATTCTCATTCCTCCTACTACTTTTTCATTGCGAAAAAGGCCGTAATAATCGGCTTGAGGATCATGCAGCTGTGTATTTTGAATTTGTTGCTTAAGTTTCATCTGAACCTCAGGCGAATGAGTGACAACACCTGGATACGCGTTTGTATCAATTCGAATAAAATGATCCAATTCCTCTATAGTTAGTTTCCTAATTGAACTCATTATTCACACTCCTTTTAAATCGACTAGTCGGTTTAAATTATGTTAGAAGGAAAGAACTCCTTCTCTATCTTTGAACATGCTGGAGAACAATTTCCTCTGCTTTTTTTATAGTATTTCGATAAAGGTCCTGGTCTCCAATAACCGAGTAATGAAGACTAACTCCGTCTAAGATTCCCCAGAACAATGCAGCAATGATCTCAGACTCAACATCAGAACCAAATTCTCCTGTTCTCTTTCCTTCATCAATAATATCCTTTAATAACTTTTGATAAAGATTCTTAAAACGGTCAATCATCAATTTTTTCAATTGCTTATCTCGTCCAGAGTTTAGAAAAAATTCAATTTGAACTTGAATTGAGCGTTGTTTCTGTTCGTTTAGGTTAACGCCTGAGAAAGTCGTAAAAAAGTAACGAAGTTTCTCCGTAGACGTAGACAATGCATCTGTTTCTTGTTTAAACCTACTTAAATCCCTTTCCGTCTGTGCATTCATAAGCTGCACATATATATCCTCTTTACTTTCAAAGTAGTTGTAAATTGCCCCCTTGCTCATACCTGAATAGGCAACAATATCATCAATTGTTGCAACCTGATATCCCTTTTCTCCAAATGCTTTCATTGCACTCTTTAAAATCTCTTTCTTCTTCTTTTCTTTGTACTCCTCTGAAACAATCGGTGGCATATCAAAAACTCCTTTCTTAAAAAACGACTACCTAGTTTATTTTATTTAATCATATTTAAAGGCTACTAATCAACTTATTTAATGCAAATAAATATTTATGAGGAAGGGAAATCATTGTCATTACAAAATAGTCAGTCTCATATACATATTTCGAGGTGTATATAATGTCTATTATTTCAAAGCTATTATTATTTTTTTCTTTTTCTCTTCTCCTTTTTAATGGATCAGCGGCAAGCTTTATTCTTTTTAATGAAAGACTTGGAATGTTATTTGGGTATGGATTATTTGTATTTTCTTGTCTTGTAGGTGCTCTTTTCGCTTCCATTGCAGAGGAGCCTGGAACTACAAGAAAGTTCTATTGCAAATACTGTATGATTGGAAACTTAATCGTAGCCTTTTTCCCTCTTTACTTTCATTTTGTAGCTGACACTATTTTCCCAACAATCTTATCCCTCCTCCTTTAGTCGTAGGTGGTGTACATCACAACTATGATTTCAAATCAAACTCCTATCCGATGTAATAAAACGCAACTACCTTTAGAATGAACATGTAGCCAAAAGAAGAAGGCACAGTGTTAAATCTAAAGGAGAGTGAGCCCTTTGCTAAACTATACCATCGCAAAAATGATTTTAGATACCGAGAGAGAACTTCGTCAGAGTGAGATAAATTTTACGAATAAGGTTAAAAAAGCACATTCAAAACCTACAATATTTAGAAGAATGAGGAGTAAAAGAGTTGTTTGTGAAACTTGTTAGAACTAAAAAAATGCATTAAAAAAGTCACTACTACTAGTGACTTTTTCTTTTATAGACTACTTAAGCATCCTGATCAGTTAATATAATTGGTCCATCCTGTGTAACTGCTAGTGTATGCTCATACTGTGCTGAGAGACTACCATCAATTGTACGAGCAGTCCAGCCGTTTTTGTCCATTTTTGATTGCCATTTTCCTACGTTAACCATTGGTTCAATTGTGAAAACCATGCCTTCTTTTAATCGAAGTCCCTTATTTGGAAGGCCATAATGAAGCACCTGTGGTTCTTCATGCATCGTTGGTCCAATGCCATGCCCAATAAAATCTCGAACAACTGAAAACCCTTCAGCCTCTGTATAAGACTGAATAGCATGACCGATATCACCAAGACGGTTTCCTACAACCGCTTGTTCGATTCCTTTATAAAGAGCTGTTTTCGTAACATGTAGGAGCTTTTCTGCCTCGTCAGATATTTCTCCAACGCCATAAGACCATGCAGAGTCTGCCAGTGCTCCCCCTAAATTTACTACCATGTCAATTGTAACGATATCTCCGTTTTTCAATGGTTGTTTTCGAGGAAAACCATGACAAATTTCATCATTTATTGAAGCACATGTTGCGTATTCATATCCTTTGTAACCCTTTTGCTCAGGAGTGGCACCATTTTTTTTAAGGAAGGTTTCAGCAAAGCTGTCAATCTCCATTGAGGTTATCCCAGGCTGAATTAATTTTCTAATTTCCTTGTGGCATGCTGCAAGAATTTGTCCAGCTTCTCGCATTAGTTCAATTTCTCTTTTTGTCTTTAGATGAATCATGAAAAACACCCTCATTTATTTGTTTATGTATTTATTATATCCTTAAAAAAATAATTTTGCATAAACGAAAACCTGATTATTAAAAAAGGACCGTAAACATATGTTTACAGCCCTTTCCTTAATTATAATTGTTTGTCATCCACACTATTTAACCAAGATTCAATTTCACCAACTACAGATTGAACAGTTCCTTCTTCAAATGGAGAAAGTAGATTCGCTACTTGTACAAGCTCTGTAAACGGCTTACTTCCACCTTGCTTGCAAAGATGAACATAATCAGCCCACGCAGTATCATGATCTTCACGTGATTTTTTCCAGAATTGGAATGCACAAATTTGTGCTAATGTGTAATCAATATAATAGAACGCAGTAGTGTAAATATGACTTTGACGTTGCCAGAATCCACCTTGTTCTAAGTATTCATTGCCATCATAATCTTTATTTGGCATATACTTGTGTTCGATTTCTCTCCAAGCTTTATTACGCTCTGCTGGAGTTACATCTGGATTTTCATACACAAAGTGTTGGAACTCATCAACTGCTACACCATATGGAAGGAATAAAAGAGCTTCACTTAGATGAGCAAACTTGTACTTATCTGTATCTTCTTTGAAGAATAATTCCATCCATGGCCATGTAAAGAACTCCATACTCATCGAATGAATTTCACAAGCTTCATATGTTGGCCAATTATACTCCGGTACCTCATAATGTCTACTTGAGTATACCTGGAATGCATGACCTGCTTCATGAGTTAATACATCAATATCACCAGATGTACCATTGAAGTTTGAGAAAATATATGGTGATTGATAGTCAGAGATATATGTACAATATCCACCACTTGCTTTTCCTTTTTTAGCTACCAAGTCCATTAAATTATTATCAATCATAAAATTAAAGAATTCACTAGTTTCATGTGACAGCTCATCATACATTTTCTTACCGTTGTTGATGATCCATTCAGGGTCTCCTTTTGGAGTTGCATTTCCTGTTTTGAAACGGAACGACTCATCATAGTATTTTAAGCTGTCAACACCAATTCGCTCTGCTTGGCGTTTACGAAGGTTAACAGCTAAAGGAACGATATGCTCCTTAACTTGGTTTCTGAAGGTAGCAACCATTTCAGCATTGTAATCTGTTCTTGAAAGTCTTGCATATGCAAGCTCTACAAAATTGTTAAAACCTAGCTTATGAGCAACCTTAGTACGTACCTTCACTAACTTGTCGTAAATCTCATCAAATTTTTCTTGATGTTGCTGATAAAAAGCAAAACGTGCTTCATTAGCCTTTTTCCGCATGTCACGGTCAGTTGATTCTGCTAACGGTTGAAGCTGGGCTAATGTATACTCTTCACCTTCAAACTCAATTTTTGCTGATGCAACAAGTTTTGTATATTCAGAAGAAAGTTTGTTTTCTTGCTGAAGATCTTCTACTACCTCTGGTGAGAAGGTTTTCAGTTGTGTATCAGCAAAATTAAACAGATGCTTACCCCATTTAGCCTCTAGTTCTACGCGAAACTTAGAGTTTACTAGTGCCTCATAGTAAGAAGTTGTAAGACCTTGAACTAATGGTTGGATTTCATCTAGGTAATCCTGTTCTTGCTTGTAGAATTCGTCATTTGTATCGATTGTATGTCTAACATAGCAAAGGTTAAAAGCTGTATCTACTCTTCTTTGGATCGCAATAATATCCTTCATTGCTTGATCTTGATCTGCAGGATTTTCTGCATTTTTAAATCTTTCTAGTGCTTCGTTGAAAGTTTGATTGACTTCATCCATATTAGGACGGACATACTGATAATCATTAAAATTCATATAGGGTTCTCCTTTTAAAGAAATAGAATATGTATTCTATTTTATTGTAAACCAATACTCCCCTTTTTTTCCACAATTAAATCTTCGTCAAAATCAGCTACATTCTGATAAGATATTCTTAACTATTTGGATTTTTTGTCGATATAATTGATAGACATTATTTCTTTGGCTCTTTTCCTTTAAAGTTGTTGCTATTTTGCGTTTATTCTTTGAAAGTGTATTGAACAAAGTTTGGTGATTTCCGCTCCTGGCACTTGCTTTCCGCGGGCGGACCGTGAGCCTCCTCACTGAAATGCTGAAGCGGCTTGGTCAGAAACGAGGAAATTGGCCGCCAATAACGCCACGTCCTGTGGCTTTGGCGGCACTAGCACATCCTGTGCGTCGGAGACTCCGAAAAAGAGGCGTCTTTTGCCTCTGACGGAGGAGTTGAAATTTCTCGAGTTTTTAGTCGCTGAAGTTGGACAAGTCGCTGCGCTCCTGCGGGGTCTCACTTGACTTGCACAGGACAAGGAAGGCTCCGGCAGCATAAGCATCGCACGAAGAAAATGCATAGCATTTTCGAGGATGTGCTGACGTCTACGTTCGCCACAGGACGTGGCGGTTTTTAGTAGACGATCCTATGACTTTCCCGCAGGACTTTGAGAGGCTCCTTTGAATTCTCCCACGCACGAAGAAAATGCAAAGCATTTTCGAGGAGTCTCGTACCATACGCTCCAATCACTTGTCTTGAAATCATTTTCCAGTTCAAATCACCTTCCAATAGAGATTAAAAAAGCAACAAAATTTGCGAAAATAGCCTTAACTATTAATAAAAATAACTACTAGTCTATTACAATCGTATGAAAGTTTAGGTGAGATAATTTGGATAAGTCGTCATTAATAGGAGTAATCCTTGGGTTCATTGCAGTTTTTGTTGGTATGGTTTTGAAAGGGGTAAGCCTTTCAGCGCTCATTAATCCAGCAGCTATTTTAATTATTATTCTAGGAACAATCGCTGCGGTAACCATAGCATTTCCATCAAGTGAATTAAAAAGAGTTCCTCAGTTATTTGGTGTTCTGTTTAAAGAAAGAAAAATGCTGTCGATCGAAGAATTAATTCCGATGTTTACCAACTGGGCGACAATTGCCCGTAAAGAAGGGCTCCTCGCTTTAGAAGTGAAAGTAGCTGAAGTAGATGATGAATTTTTACGTAATGGTTTAAGTATGGCTGTAGATGGACAAAGTGCTGAATTTATTCGAGATGTTATGACAGAAGAAATTGAAGCAATGGAAGAAAGACATTTATCAGGTGCGTCAATATTTACACAAGCTGGAACCTATGCCCCTACATTAGGAGTGTTAGGTGCCGTTGTCGGTTTAATTGCAGCCTTAAGCCATATGGATAATACTGATGAGTTAGGTAAAGCAATTTCAGCAGCATTCGTTGCTACATTACTTGGTATTTTCACTGGCTATGTATTATGGCATCCTTTTGCAAATAAATTGAAGCGAAAGTCCAAGCAGGAAGTTAAAATTCGGGAGGTTATGATTGAAGGAGTATTATCTGTCCTTGAAGGTCAATCTCCAAGAGCAATCGAACAAAAGCTTTCAACATATCTATCAAGTAATGACCGTAAACGGATTATGACAGAGGGTGAAGCAATCGATGGCTAGAAGAAAAAAGAAAGAGCATCATGAGGAACATGTAGATGAATCATGGTTAGTGCCTTATGCTGATATACTTACCCTTCTGTTAGCTTTATTTATTGTATTATTTGCATCTAGTTCTGTTGATGCAAATAAATTCCATCAACTTGCTAGCTCATTTAATAATATTTTTAGTGGCGGTACTTCATTTCTTGAATATGAAAGCCCTGAACCAACTGAGATAGAAAGTATTCAAACTGGTGAAGAAAATGAAACTGAAAAGGCAAGGAAAGAGAAGGATCATGAGGAACTTAAGGAGTTACAAGGAAAAATCAATAATTATATAGAAGTTAATGGATTAGATTTAAGCCTTCAAACTCGACTTACCGAAGAAGGACTTCTCGTAACATTAAAGGATGGCGCATTTTTCGATTCAGCAAGTGCCCAAGTACGTCCTGCCGATGCAAAGTTGGCAAGAGAAATTTCTGACCTTTTAGTAATGAATCCTCCACGAAATATAATTGTTAGTGGACATACCGATAATGTCCCAATCAATAACCGGCAATTTGAAAGCAATTGGCACTTAAGCGTTATGCGCTCAATTAATTTCATGAAAATCTTATTAGAAAATGAAAAACTAAATCCTAGCCACTTTAGTGCTCGTGGTCTTGGCGAATTCGACCCGATTGCTACGAATGATACAGCAGAAGGTCGAAAACTTAATCGACGAGTTGAGATTCTAATTTTACCAAGTGAACAAATAAATAATTAAGGCTGCCGTATCTGGCAGCCTTTTTTTTCACCATATTACTTTCCAATTATTATTAACAGTTGCCTCGATTGTTCCTCTTTCTAGAATATAATTCGCAATTAACTCTGACATATCTAAAGGGATATCCTTAACAATCGGTTTATCTTTAAACATTACATAATCTCCGCCGCCACCTGCTCGATAGTTATTCATCACGACGTCATATTCACCATTCGGCTGGATTGGTTCACCATTGAATGTTAGCTTTACTACTCTATTACCGATGGATTTTGATATATCAAATGTATATTCAATACCTTCCCACATATCATAGTTATAATGTTGAGGCTTCGGTGTTGTAAATGAAGGATTAACTGTTACTTCTCCATCATTTAACATAAAGTAGCTGGCACTTCGTTCAAGAGCCTGTTTCAAATCCTCTCCGCTAATACGTACTACAGATAATGTATTTGGATAAATATAATTTGAAACGACATCTCTCATTGTAATATTCTCTGGAAATCCTTTAGTTATATTGTTAAATAGAGCAGTATTTGAAATGGATACATGGGCTACATCCATTTGAACCTTATTAATAAACTCTACTAGTGCATTGTCTTTTAATCGTGCCTCAAGTGGATCGTTTATTGTCATATTACCAACCACACGCCCGATTGGTTTATCTAACCATGCTTGCGTATTTTCTTCATATCCTTGAACAAACTCAATCATGTTCTTGTCCGGTTCAATTGAATCTAAAGATAGTAATTCGACATCTGACTCCTCAACAATCCAGCTACCTGCCTGTTTTTTTAGTGTAAGCGTTGCTTTTCCAAGTGCTTGCCCATTAAAACTTGGTTGAAGAACAGGTATGTTATTTACTTTCCCCGCAAGAGATCTGTGCTGGTGACCAGTTAGGAGAAGATCAATTCCCTCAACTTCCTGACAAATACGATAACCTTGATTTTCGCCGGTTTGGTTTTCTGTTGGTTTGCCTGATTCTAGGTCACATTCGAAACCGCCATGATACGAAACAATCATAACATCCGGATTTTCTTCTTCTCTAATTTTTTGTACCCATTGTTTCGTGGTTTCTAAAGCATCTTCAAATAGGAGATCTTTAATATGCTCAGGATTCTCCCAATTTGGAATGTAATGAGTTGTTACACCAAGGATTGCTACTCGAATACCTTCTGCTACTTTTAGGATGGAATAAGGTTTTCCAAAATAAGCTTTTTTCGAATTTCGATCAAGAATATTTGCTGACAACCATGGAAACTCAGACTCTTCTATTGCTCTATTCAGTACGTCCATTCCATAATTAAATTCATGATTTCCAATCACTGCTGCGTCATATTTTAAACCATTTAGTATTTTAATCATTGGGTTCATTTCGGTATTGTTTGAGCGTACATAATGATATGTCAAGGGAGTCCCCTGTATTAGATCGCCGTTATCAATCAGAATCGTATTTTCATTTTTTTCTCTTTCGTTTTTTATTAATGTAGCTATTTTTGCTAACCCAAGTTCTGCTGGTTCATTACTCCCATAATTAATAGGAAAAATGTTGCCATGAACATCACTTGTCTCAAGAACTGTAATTGTAATAGAATTCATTTCAAGTTACCTCTTCTATATATTAATAGCCGATAAATATTCCCATACTTAGTATACACAAAATTTATAACATAGAGCCAAACTGTTTTACATAAACCGCTATAATTTAAAAAAGCACTTTCTATAAGAAAGTGCTAAACAACATATTATTAAACAATCTTACTACGGATTTTCCCACTTATTAAGTCAATGATGGTAACAACAACGATAATAATGATTAACATCATACCAACTTGTTCCCAGTTACGTTGCATTGAAGCAATAATTAATGGTGCACCAATACCACCCGCTCCAACTATCCCTAAGATTGTTGACGAACGCACGTCAACTTCGAAACGGTACATGGCGTAGTTAGAGAACTGCGGAATAATTTGTGGAATGACTCCGAACCAAATTACTTGGATACGATTTGCTCCATTTGCTTTTAATGCTTCAAGTACCTTCATATCAATTGATTCGACTACTTCTGAGTATAGCTTGCCTAGCATTCCAATGGAGTGGATACCTACAGCTAGTACACCTGCATAAGGTCCAATACCTACAGCAGCAACGAAGATAATCGCAAGCATAATTTCTGGGAATGCTCTTATTCCGTTAAGTATCCATTTACCTAACGTTGCAACCTTCGAGATATTTCTTGCAGCCAAGAAACCAAAAGGGATTGCTAAGATAGCTGCAATTAATGTACCTGCATATGCAATTAGTATAGATTCCAACATGTAGTAAGCATACTCGGGTATTTTCGCATGAATTTCTGGCATGAAAAATGGATCCCAAAAAAGTCTCTTAAATATGGTTGCTGGACTTAAAGTAGAACCTCTATATGTTAAATCTGTCATAGTAAAAGCAATATAGTATAAATACAGTAATACAATAGAAATAACAACAATCTTCCATTTCCCTTTTTTTGCTGGCGGTTTTAATAATTCTGTTGGCTTACTCATTACATCAATCGCTCCCTTACCCGGTTACTTACAAAGTCAATAATCGTAACCGCTATAAACGTCATGATGACTATTGTTGAGACGTTATCAAAATTAAACATGGCTAGTTGTTTTTTCAGGATTAAACCAATACCACCAGCACCAACAAATCCTAAGACAACTGAAGCACGAACATTAATTTCTAATACATACAATGAATAAGATGTAAAGTGTGGCATGATTTGTGGTAAAACACCATACCATATGACTTGAATCACATTTCCACCAGTTGCTCTAATTGCTTCTAATGGATTAGGGTCAATTGCTTCGATTGTTTCACTAATTAGCTTCGCTAAAATCCCCACTGAGAATATGAAAAGTGCTAATATACCTGCCAAAGCTCCAATACCAACTAATGCAACTAAAATAACAGCTAGGATTAACTCTGGAATTGTACGAAGGATATTTAAAAAGAAACGAACTACTTTATAAAAACCCTTCTTCTTATTGATATTAGATGCTGCAAAAAAACTAATTGGTAATGCAACGATTGCTGATAATGTGGTACTTAGTAGTGCCATATTCCACGTTTCTATTAAACTTTTTAACACCGTATCAGCATAGCCTAAGTTTGGTGGAAATAAGTCGTTTACAACAAAGGCAATTACGTGAGGCATCCCCTCAATAATTCGATCTGGGTAAGCTTCAGTAAATATCGCAGATACAATATATATACCAATAACAACTGTTAAAATACTGCCAATTGTGGTCTTAGCACGCAATGGTACAACAGGTATTTTCTTTTTTATTGGATCAGCTTGTTTACTCATTATTCAACACTCCCGCGGATATCATCATCCTTAATAGGACGACCATATATTTCCTCGAAGGTTTTTTCTGTTACAGTCGATGCGGGACCATCAAAAACAATCTCTCCTGCTCTCATACCAATAATTCTGTCTGCGTATTCCATTGCCATATCAATAAAGTGAAGGTTAACGATTGTTGTAATACCTAAGTCTTTGTTAATTCTTTTTAAATCTCTCATAACAATATGTGAAGTTGGAGGATCAAGACTCGCCACAGGCTCATCAGCCAAAATATATTTCGGCTTTTGAGTTAACGCACGTGCAATACTTACACGTTGTTGCTGCCCACCACTTAGTTGGTCAGCACGTGTATAAGCCTTTTCTTCAATTCCAACACGTTTCAGGTTCTCTATCGCTAATTCCTTGTCTTCCTGAGAAAAAAGACCAAGGAGACTCTTTATTGTACCTATATGACCAAGTCTACCAGTTAATACGTTTCGAAGAACGGACATACGATTTACAAGATTATAGTTTTGAAAAATCATACCAATCGTTTTTCGTAAGTTCTTAAGATCTTTTTCTTTATATTTCAATGTATTCTTTCCATCTATCAATAACTCTCCATCAGTAGGTTTAACCAATTGGTTAATGCTTCTGATAAAAGTGGATTTTCCTGCGCCAGATAAACCTACTACAACAACAAATTCACCAGGATTAATCGTAACATTAATATTTTTTAAGCCTTGATGGCCATTCGGGTAAGTTAAAGAAACATTTTTAAATTCAATCATGTTCTTACTCCTTTACATTCTTAAAGTAAATCTAACAAGTAGGTTTATTTACATCCCACTAAAATTAGGTAGACAAAAAGTAGTTTAATGAGACCTATTTCTCAAAATTTCCGCAATCTGATAAAAAAGAGAGAAGATGGCTCCTCTCTCTCTTTATACATTTATATAGGTAAAGGATTATTCACCTAGTTGATCTTTAAATTTGTTATAAACATCGCGAACAACGTCAAACTCTTCGTCTTTAGCTTCTGCAATTCCATCCCAAGTATAAACTTCATTCATAACTTTTAATACTTCAGGATTGTCGTTAATCGCTAAGAAGGCTTCTCTAATTTTATTCTTCATATCTTCAGGTAGGTCTTTACGAACTGATACTCCATCATTAGGAATTTCATCTGTAAAACCAATTACTTTTAATTTTTCTTTTACGTCTGGAATATCTTTTTCTAGGTTGTCACGAACATCAGTAAAAGTTGTAGCAAAATCTGCTGAACCATCTAATACAGCAAGTGCTGCATTATCATGACTTTGTACTGCTGTTTGATTAAAGAATGTATCAAGGTTTTCAATTCCCATTTCCATTAACTGTGAAGCTGGAAATAAGAATCCAGAAGTTGAAAGTGGGTCACCGTATGCCCAAGTTAGACCTTCTGTAGCAACTATATCCTCAACAGAGTTTAATTTAGAGTCAGCAGCTGCAACGTATTGTGCTTTATATTTATCTGATCCATGACGAATCGCTTTAACTAAAACATCTACATCCGCACGTTCTTTAGCTTGTACATAACCAAATGGATTTGTAAAGCCAATATCAACTTGTCCAGTTCTCATACCTTCTACAAGACCAACGAAGTCAATCATAACTTCTGCCTTAACAGGCACTCCAAGCTGTTCACTTAAGTACTCTTCAAGCGGTTTAACATTGTCTGCAATTGTGTCAGCTTCTTGTGAAGGGATGAAGCCCATAGTTAATTCAGTAATTTCTTCAGTCTTTTCCCCTTCTCCACCGTTTGCTTTTTCATCATCTGATCCTTCTTCTGAAGCACCACATGCTGTAACGGCTAAAAGTAACCCAAGTGCCAAAAGCATTGCTAAAAACTTTTTCATTCTCTCTCTCCTCCTAGGAATATAGTAAAAGTAAAACCTTTTTTATTATATATTAAAATATTGCTAATTTCGACACAATTTTATAATATTTTACAAAAGGTTTACAGAAACATTACGAAATTAGTGCTTTTTTCCTAGTTTACACTCAACATGTAGGAGAATTTCATCTAACACCTTACTATTTGAAAATAATGTTGTTCCTGGCGTAAAAACAGAAAAAGTATTGTTATTCAAATCCTTCATAACACCACCAACTTCATTCAATATCACCATACCACCAGCAATATCCCACGGTGATAATCGGAAATCAACATATGTATCTAACCTTTCACAAGCAACATAAACAATTTCTAATGCTGCAGAACCAATGTAACGAGTACCTCGAGCTTTTTGAACAACCTCTGTAAAAAGAGTATGATCTACCTTATCATTCGGTACTAGCCAGAGTTGATTAATACTAATATTTGCCTCTTCTAAAGACTTTGCCCGTATCTGAGGTAATTGCTTGTCGTTTAAGAAAGCTCCTTTGCCATCTTGTGCATGAAACATTTCCCCCGCAATAGGATCGTATACAATTCCAATTCGTGGTTGGCCTTTTTCATACACGGCAACAGATATTGCAAAGTTTCGTTTCTGATGGACAAAGTTTGTTGTGCCGTCTATAGGATCGACGATCCAAACTATTTCATCCTCTGCAATATACTCTTGATCCTTAGCTAGGCCCTCTTCTCCTAAGAGAAAATGGGAAGGAAACTTTTCCGAAATATGGTCCATAAAAAACTTTTCAATTTCTTTATCTTTATTTGTAACTAGATCAGCAGCTGAAGTCTTATATTCAACATGGATAATCTCCTGCGTTGCATTTCGAAGAATTTCACCAGCTTTCTCTGTCCATTCAATTGCCGTTTGATATACTTCATTCCAATTCACTTACATTCCCTCCTTAAAATTAACTATTTTACCGTAAACAAATTGTGGATGTAGGTCAACTCTATTTTACCATTGTACAGAAAAAACGACATATTCTCCTTTTTCTACCGTTTTGTTATAATAAATTCATTCGATTGTCGGTAAGGAGATTACAAGTGAAAATTAAATCACTAGCAACGAAAGACATATATATTTATATCCTTTTAGTAATTTTACCAACGCTTTTAAGTACAATTGGTTTTATTAGAATACATAACGAGTACACCCAAAGGGCTCATGCAGAGGAAATAAGTGATATTGTTACCTTTCATAAAAACTACCTTGATAGTTTTATGGGTGAGACTATCGCAAGTGCTGAGACTCTTAGTCTTGTTTTACAGAGCAAAAACCATGAAGATGAAATAAAAAGTTTGCTTACTACGATACAAGGAAAAGATAAACGATATTCAGGGCTTCATTTGGCAAATCTTAATGGAGACATTCTTGTTACCTCCCTGAACTTAAAGAACAAGGTAAATGTTTATGAAAGGGAGTATTTCCAACAGGTACTTCAGACAAAAGAAACAAGAGTTTCAACGGCACATACAGGGGGAATAACAGGACGATATATTGTTACGATTGCAACTCCAATTTTGAACGATTCCGATCTTAATGGCGTTTTACTTGTTAGTATCCGATTAGACTACTTAGAGAACATTATTAAAGTCTTAACACCGGATAATCTTATCAGAGTTTCCGATTCAGATAATGAGTTGCTGATAAGTACCAATAATGATTTCAATGATATTGAAGCTCCAATTATTCGAAGTAGACTTGAAAATGTAGATTGGACTATTGAAGGAAAGGCTATTATAGATACAAAAGATCGTAGAATATTTTTTATAAACTCTGGCTTGTTTTTTATTCTAGTGTTGATATTTACCCATATTTTATTTCTCTTAATTAAGTATATGATGCTTAAAAGGCAAGCACGAAAAGAACGAGCAGAGAATGAAACACAAAAACTTGAATTAGTTGGGACATTAGCTGCCAGTACAGCACATGAAATAAAAAACCCTCTTACAGGAATAAAGGGACTAATACAGCTATTAAGTGAAAGACATAAAGATCCATCTGACCAATTTTATTTTTCTGTTATTCAACAGGAGATTACTAGGATAAATGATATTGTAAATGAGTTTTTAATCTTAGGTAAACCAACAGCCGATATAGTAAACTCTTTTGACGTTACCAGAGTTATCAAAGACCTGGAACCAATTATTCAATCTGAAGCAAATCATTATAACGTAGAATTTAATGTACAGCTTTCAAACCCTGTTTATATTACTTGTGTAAAAGACCATATTAAACAACTCGTGTTAAACATTTCTAAAAACGCAATCGAATCTATGGAAAATAAGGGTGGTTCATTAAGAATAGTATTATCTCAAGATACAACTGATTGTGTTATCGAGTTTATTGATACCGGTATGGGAATACCTAAACGTCAGTTATCGAAACTATTCACTCCTTTTTATACAAATAAAGAAACAGGAACTGGGTTGGGCTTAGTTATTTGCAAACGAATTGTTGATATGTACAACGGATCTATAGCAATAGATAGTAAAGAGGGACAAGGTACAATCGTACAGGTGAAGTTTCCGAAGAGTAATACTGAAGATTAAAATTCACCCCCAGAGTTAGATTGCAACTCTGGGGGTGATTATTTTATATTCACTAGCTATGTCTTACTTTTAATATCCCATAAGGACACGAAGCAACGTTTTTATTATCAAATGGTTAATATTTCTTCTACTCTTTTAATCTCATCAAAGCCTAGTATAATTTCAGATGCTTTTACATTTGCTTCAATTTGCTCAGGATTAGATGCACCAACCAGTGTACTGGCTACATTATGTTGTCTTAATATCCAGGATAACGCTAATTCAGGTAAAGTTATACCAATCTCTTGTGCGAGTTCTTCGAGTCGATCTAATTTCGTTAACACTATATCATTTATAATTTTCTTAACCCACCCGTTAACCTGTTCATTTGCTCCTCTACTGCCCGTTGGGATGGTACCACCTTTATATTTTCCGGTAAGTACTCCTTGCGCTAATGGCGAAAATACCACCTGAGAAATACCATTTTTCTCACAAACAGGTATAATTTCATCCTCAATGTCACGATGAAACATATTATATTGTGGTTGGTTAACTATAATTCTATCTAAAAGATATTTATCAGCAATTGTTACGGCTTCCTGAATTTGAGCAGCAGACCATTCACTTACACCAGCATATAATATCTTACCTTGTCTAATTAAATCATCAATTGCTCGTAAGGTTTCATCTACTGGAGTGTCATGATCATAACGATGACAATAGAACACATCTACATAATCAAGGTTCATTCTCTGAAGACTAGCATGGACTTGTTCCATGATATGTTTTCTTGAAAGCCCTCGATCATTTGGTCCATCGCCCATTGGCCAGTATGCTTTTGTTGTAATGACATAAGATGTTCGTGGAAATTCTTTTAACGCATTAGCCAGAATCCGTTCTCCTTCTCCCCTTTCATACACATTTGCTGAATCAAAAAAATTAACGCCTAACTCGTAGGCTTTATGTATCGTTTTCGTTGCATTGCTTTCATCTACAGTTTTCCCAAAAGTTAGCCAGCTTCCTAGACTGATCTCACTGACCTTTAGGCCCGACCTACCCAATCTTCTATACTTCATCTGCTGCTTCCTCCTCTTCAAGAATGCTGTTACACCCTTAAATTTATCAGAAATTTCAAATAAGGTAAAGGTATAGCCCGGGAAATAAATTGTCGAGTTTTGTCTAGAAAACTATTGAATTATAATCATTTATTCCTTTACAAAAATAAGAAAAAGGTTTTTTATAGAGTATATATCAATGGAACTTTTGGGATTAAACGGAACTCACTCAAAAATTTCATAAAGTCTTGTTTGATAAATTGACTTTTTACATCTAATGGCGAACAAAGGAGAATTAAAATGTTAGCAGCTAAAACACAAACACCTACGAGTTCAGCTTCTAATGAACAGAAAACGATTTACGGGATACTTTTCATTATAGGTATTTGCCATATGTTGAATGATTCAATACAGGCAATAATTCCAGCAATGTTTCCTATTTTAGAAAAATCAATGGGCTTAACCTTTACCCAACTTGGCCTCATTTCCTTTGCACTTCAAATCGTTTCCTCAGTTGCCCAACCAGTAGTTGGTTGGTATACAGATAAAAAACCAATGCCCTACGCATTGCCAATTGGTTTAACCTTTACATTTTTTGGTGTAATTGGGTTATCCATTTCGCCAACATTTACTACCATTATTCTCTCTGTTTTATGTATTGGAATTGGTTCAGCAGTATTTCACCCAGAAGGATCAAGAGTAGCTTACATGGCAGCTGGGAGTAGACGCGGATTGGCACAATCAATTTATCAAGTAGGTGGAAACTCCGGGCAAGCACTAGCTCCAGTCATAACCGCTTTAATCCTTGTACCTCTTGGGCAGTTTGGAGCGATTTGGTTTTCATTAGTAGCCGCTCTTGCTGTTGGATTACTTATTTATATAGCACGTTGGTATTCACAAACATTAAAAAAGGTTAATGGAAAGAAGAAAGTAATTCGATCAGCTGAGACAAACTCTCAAAACTCAAAGGCTATTAAGTTAGCATTAATTATTATCGTTTTTATCGTTTTTGCCCGTTCTTGGTATATGTCTAGCATTACAAGCTTTTATTCTTTTTATATTATTGAAAAGTATCAATATTCGATTTCCTTAGCTCAAGTTTATATTTTTCTTTTCTTAGCAACCGGTGCTGTAGGGACATTCTTTGGTGGCCCACTAGCTGATAAGTTTGGCAAACGAAATGTTATATTAGTTTCACTTTTAGGTACTGCACCACTTGCCATTATCTTGCCTTTTGTCGGACCATATATTGCATACGTAATAGTTGCTGTTATTGGATTCATCCTATTGTCTAGTTTTAGTGTAACCGTTGTTTATGCACAAGAACTACTGCCAGGAAAAATAGGAACGATGTCCGGATTAATTGTAGGGCTCGCTTTCGGTATGGGAGCTATCGGTTCAATTGCTATCGGTGCTCTTGCAGATCTCATTGGCCTTACACCAACCATTATATTACTTGGTTTCTTACCAATTTTAGGTTTACTCGCATTCCTTTTACCATCTGATCATAAGCTAAATGAATGGAATAATGCATAAACAGAGAGCAATTGATTTGAGGAATAACTGAAGTAAAGCATTGTGCTAAAATATATTTTCTAACATAAAAGGACGCAAAGCTGCGTCCTTTTTTAAGTTCAGAAAATCTTCATGGCTTTATGAACTTTTTCCGAAAAATCAAAAAATTTATTTCATCACATTAAAAACTTTACATATAATGTATTTATAAAGAAACTGCCATGTCGAAAAGAAAAATAAATTATTTATTTGAAAGGAGTGTTTAAAAATGAATACGTTTCCAAATTTTAGTGAATTTTACCAAAAACCTTTAATACCCATTTCCCAAAAAGATCTGCTCTCTCTTACTGATTATCCTTTTGCAACTCATTGGTTAATTGCAATGGAAGGTTTTGAGTCAAACAACGGAAATACAATAGATCATTGGAAGGTATTTGTCTTTCCATCAAATATAGACGGATATTTTGATTACTGCAAACCCCTTTTCCTCTCAAACCCAATTACATCCATACATTCAGCATTTGAGTTTGCAAGAGAGATAGAAAGCAAATGCAAATGTGACCCTTTCAGTTTACAAACCTCTATCGAAGAAATCGTGTAGAACCCTTCCCTTCTATGCTTTCCCTTTTTTACTCATATTTGTGAAAAAATATACACACTACATATATATTACTAAATCACTTATGGACAAGATATTGAATCGTGTGTTAACCATAACTTGATATGACACTCAGGTAGACTGAACTTATTCAAAAAAAATAAAAGATCCTCCACTACCATGTGAAGGACCTCTTTTAACTAACATTTAAGCAAGCCTAAATACTACCCCATGTCCGCCTTTTGGATACTCCCATTTTATATTTTGATATGGACATCCTATTCGGCAACTGCCACATTCGTGACAGCCTTCATAACCTACATGCATTCTTATGTCTTCCCATTTATACACTTCGGCCGGACAAAAGATCGTGCAAAGCTTATCAGGGCATTGTGTCATACAAACATCGTGATCTAGTACAGTTAAGTGTGATTCTTTTGCTGCCTTAAAACGAACCAAATACTGTTTATCCTCAATGTTTTTTGACATTATTTCATCACCTTCCATGCTCGATACATATCTTTAAAGACGTTAAATCTACCTTTTTCAGATACAACCGATCGGATAATTTCTTTTTGTTTCTCTCGTTTTGGGGTTCCATCTACAGTAAAGAACTTACTCATTGCTTTATTCACCATTGGCAGGTATTCATTGAAATATTGTGGGTATTCTTCGAAGGTATGTGCTGCATCTTTGTATTTCTTTAGGTCTTGACCTATGAAACTATTGTAGATATTTATTCGATATGAATCTAATGCCTCTTCATCAAATTTACCTAATTCTTTAGCACGCATAATGGCTTCTGCGGCCATTTTTCCTGATGCCATCGCCATGTTAGATCCTTCTCGGTGAATGGCATTCACTAGTTGTGCGGCATCTCCAACTACAATTACTCCATTTCCTACTAGTCTAGGTATCGAATTGTAGCCTCCTTCTGGTATCAAGTGAGCTAGGTATTCTACAGGTTCTCCACCATCAACAAAAGGCTTTACCATCGGATGATTCTTCAACTGATCTAATAAGTCATACGGCTTCAATCTCGCTTTTATCATACTTGAGAGCGTAGTTCCTACCCCAATATTTATACTATCTTTATTCGTATAAATAAAAGCTGTTCCTAAATTCCCCTTTGTTGAGTCACCAAAAATTTCAACTGTACAGCCTTGATTATCTTCTAGATTAAATCGCTCATTAATTTTGTCCTTTGGCATATTGATTACTTCCATAACAGTTAATGCCACTTCATTAGGCTTGAATTCTTTATGGAAACCTAACTGCTTCCCTAAAAGTGAGTTAACACCATCTGCAAGTACCACGACATCGGCATAAACGTCACCATCTGGCCGATCTGTTCGAACACCTATTACTCTATCATTTTCTACAATGCACTCAGTTACCACAGTTTCATTGATTAAAAGTGCACCGGCTTCTACTGCCTTATTAGCAAACCATTGATCAAACTTTGCCCGAAGTACTGTGAAATTATTGTAAGGTTCCTTTGCCCATTCTAACCCTTTGTAACCGAATGTTACCATCGACTCTTTCTCCATTACCCAAAAACGCTGTTCAATTACAGGTCTCTCTAATGGGGCTTCCTTCCAAAACTCTGGAATGATTTCCTCCATTTGCTTTCGATACAAAACCCCTCCCATTACGTTTTTAGCCCCAGGATACTCTCCTCTTTCAATGAGTAAAACATTTAAACCATTTTGCGCACACTTATATGCACACGATGTTCCAGCAGGTCCTGCTCCAACAACAATTACATCAAATTTTTCAGACATAGCTTACTTCACCGCCTTTTTGATTACGACTATTTCGAAATTGTTCAATTAGCTTTGGTACGATTTCTAATGCATCTCCGACGATACCATACGTAGCCACATCAAAAATCGGTGCATCCGGGTCCTTATTAATAGCAATAATCATCTCTGAATTCTTCATTCCTACTACATGCTGAATCGCCCCTGATATCCCTATAGCAAAATATAACTTGGGTGTTACAGTTTCACCTGTCTGACCTACTTGATAATCATGTCCTATCCAACCTGCTTCAACAACATCTCTAGATGCGCCAACCGTTCCACCAACTGCTTCTGCCAATTCGTGAATGAGCTTGAATCCTTTTTCATCTCCTAAGCCTTTACCACCAGCTACAATAATATGTGCTTCTGCAAGATTAACCTTCTTCCCAACATCCTTTACAATTTTTAGCACTTTGGTTCTCATATCTTCTTCTCGAAGATCAATCGTTTCTTCAATAACTGTGCCGGTTCTCCCCTTTTCTTGAGGTAATGTCTTCATCACTTTTGGTCTTACAGTTGCCATTTGAGGACGATGTTTTTTACAAAGGATTGTTGCCATAATATTTCCACCAAAGGCTGGTCTACTGGCTTCTAGTAATCTACTTTCCACTTCAACATCTAACATCGTTGTATCTGCGGTTAATCCTGTACTAAGGTCTGTCGCCACCGCACTTGCAAGATCCTTTCCGTTTGGCGTTGCACCATATAAAAATATTTCCGGCTTGTATTTTTCACAAAGCATGTTTACCCCTGTCATGTAAGACTCTGTGCGATAATGTTTTAAAACAGGGTTATCAATTACATAAACCTGATCTGCTCCATACTCGAATAATTTGTAACAAAGGGGTTTAACTTCATCGCCTAATAACACCCCTGATAGTGGCACTTCAAGTTTATCTGCTAATTTTCTACCTGCTCCTAAAAGCTCTAATGCAACATCTTCGATTACTCCCTCATTTTGTTCAATATATACCCAGACACCCCTGTAATCATCAAACATCGTTTATCCCCCCTATTTAACTTCAAATAACTCTTCTCTTTCCATTAGTACATTAAGCAGCTGAGCTACCTGTTCATCAACGGTGCCTTCAATTCTTTTCCCACCTTCAAGCTTTGGAGGGGTAAACATCTTCCCGACAATTGTTGGTGACCCCTTTAGTCCTAATTGTTTTCTATCTACTTCTCCGAGGTCATTAACACTCCAAATAATAGGTTGATATCTTGCAGCACTTATCATATTTGGTAGCGGTGCATATTCAACTTCATTCATCTCTTTTTCAACAGTAAGTAAACATGGTAGTGGGGCTTGTATTAATTCATGTCCGCCAATTATTTTTCTTTTTATAACAACTGTCTTTTCAACGGTATTTACATCAACTATCTCTATAACGTTTGTAATAGGTGGAATATCGAGTCTACGAGCAATACCTGGCCCCACTTGGCCAGTATCACCATCAATCGCATGCTTGCCACAAATAATAAGATCAATTGGTTCTTCTTCAGAGATCTTCTCCAAGGCCTTTGATAAGGCATAACTAGTTGCAAGTGTATCAGCACCTGCAAAAGCTCTGTCTGAAATTAAATATCCTTTATCTGCTCCAATCTCAACACTTTTCTTAATAACTGCCACTGCCTGGGGCGGCCCCATTGATAATACTGATATTTTGGTGTCCACATTTTTCCGTAGATTCGCCGCTGCTTGGACTGCATGGGCATCATATGGATTTAAAATAGCTGGAGCACTTCGACGGTCCAATGTGTTCGTTCTTGGGTTGATCTTAATAATCTTTGTGTCAGGTACCTGCTTAACGCATACGACGATGTGCATATTTCCTCTCACTCCTTAATCCTTTTATTGAAAGCGCTTTAAAACTAATGTTCAGTTATTCACATACAAATTCAGTTTATATTACTTTTATATGTATAGCAGTTTATATTTAGCACAATTTTATGAATATTTAGTGTTTCGACACTCCAACTTGAATATTCTCAACAATCGAATTGACTTTTCACTCACCCATTGTAAATACATTATAAAGAGTCTAAAAAGTTTGTGATTTAAATCACATGAATTGAAATAAAACAGAAGGTTTTTAAAAACAAAAAAAATAACAACCCACTTGAGTGAATTGTTCGATTTTTATTATTGAGTTTTAGCTGGTTTATAGCTAACCTTTTGTAACATAAAAAATAACATTACACGTTTAATATATTGACGGAAAAGTGTATTGTTTTGACTTACAGTTTCGTAGCGTTGATATATATTAATTAGTTCATCAAGTTCCTGACTACACTCTATTGTTTCTTCACTTGTAAACCCAGTACTATTAGCAACTGATATCATTTCTTCTCTTTTTCTATTAATTTGATTTAATAGTAGCTCCTTATATTCAGTTTCCAAAAAATCCCTCTCCTTATCTCCTACTCCTACAACTTATCGTACACCCTATCTACTACTTTCGATGCATCTCGAGTTGCTACTCTATGAATTATTACAAAATCTACTATTTATGTAAATAGATTCGCAAAATTAGACATTTTTTTTGTAAATTTTTTTACAAATTTGTGTACGTAACCGTTTCCATGCCAAATGTCGATTAAATGCAACAACTCCACTTGCCAAGAATCGACATGAATTTTTGTGATAAAAACCAAAAAACCTATGGTCGCAACCATAGGTTTTATCTCTGCATATCATTTTTTCACGAATTATTTAATTCTATCAATATGTGTTACACGGAATTCTTTTTCTTCTAGTTTGTGTTTAATGAATTGAATTCTGTCTTCACTTAGATCGCCAGGTAGATTTAGGATAATTCTGCGAAGGTATTTTTCGCCATTATCTAGTGTTAGCATACCATCTATATTGACATCAGCAATTAATGAAACCAAATCTTTAATAGCTCCCTTGTGCTCAATAGTTGCAATCGTTAATGTATATCCACCCGTTCTCATACCGAATGAATCCTCAAGTACATCCATTACATTTGCATGTGTGATGATTCCAATAAACTCATCTGAAGTATTCAACACTGCAATAAACGGTAAACGACGAATCGTTAAAAACGTCTTAAAGAAAGAATCTTCTTCATATACAAATGCATCCTTGCTTTCTACAAGTGAGGTAATGCTTTCATCTGCTTTTCCATTTTTCTCATATAAATATTCTAAAAGATCTACTTTATAAATTAAACCAGCAAACTTTGTCCCATTTTCCGCTAATACTGGGACAGAACGATAGCCTGTTTCATTAAGAAATTCGTGTGCTTGTTGTACTGTAAAGTTTTCGTCACAATATTTCACTTCTGATTTTGAAACAAAATTGTAGCGAATTTTCATTATTCTCCACTCCTAATCTTGTAGAAAGGATATCCTGCCTACCTTTATTATGCCATATTTGACAAGTATTTCAATGAACAAAAATGTAACATATTTTCATTAAAATGTAAAGAAAATTTCTAATTTTTAGATATAAACAAAGGCCGAATAGATAATCTATTCGACCTTTGTTTTAGCTCTTATTTTGCGTCTGCAAAAGCTGGATCTTGGTAAGGATGTGCAACCCAACCAGCTGGATCAATAAATAATCGTACTGCTACAACTTCACGATCTTCCATTAGAGTAAAGAAATGAGGTGTATCAACTGGTACAGAAATAACATCTCCGGCTTCCAGTTCAACGTCAAAATATCCTGTATCACCACTACCCTTAATAATGAAAATACCGTGACCCGCTACAATTGCACGAACTTCATCTTCTGTATGAACATGTACTTGTTCAAACTTCTTTAATAATTCATCAAGATTAAGTGTAGCATCAGATAATGCAATTACGTCCCACTTGTGATAACCATTTCGCTCTGCTAATGATTTGATTTCTTCTTCATATGTTGTTAATACTTGAGCTTTTTGCTCGTCGTTAATCTTGCAGTTCCCTTGAAGCTCTTGTGGTAGTTTGCTAGTATCCCAATGTTCATATAGTACGCCTTGTTCTTGTAAAAATGCTGCTACCTGCTCTTGACCTTCAAGTCTTTCTCCTGTGTTACGCAATTTAATATTTGCCACTGTTTCTCCACCTCTAATTTTATAGTTTTTATATAACTCCCTACAATTTGACGAGGGATTTTAGCGAAAGTAATTTAATATGGTAACTAAAAAGGAATTCATAGGCTTCCAGGTGTTTTTTTGCTTCAAATGCGTTCTTTGCCCACACCGTTATCCCGTGGTTTCTTATTAGTACGGCCCCAAAATCATTTTTTACATGTTTAGAAAAGTTTTCTGCTAGAGTTGGGATATGTCCATCGTTTGCAATAATCGGAATACGAATTTCAGCATCTTCTTCCCATATCCCTAACGCTTTAATAATTTCTTGCCCTTTAAAAACAACCTCTCCTTGTTCCCAGTAAAGTTCAGAGATCACATTATTATCGACTGTATGTACATGTAAACTGCAACCGGCAGTGGTTTGGTTATATATCTTTACATGTAATAACGTTTCAGCCGAAGGTTTTTGTTGAGTTGGGGTTGCCGGATATCCATTATCATCTACTAAGAGGAAATCTTCATCTGTTCTCTTTTTCTTATCCTTCCCACTTGCCGTAACAAGAAAGGTTCCTGGATTATCAGATACTTTAATTGCAAGATTACCACTTGTTCCCATAAACCAATCACGTTTTGCTAGTTCGTCCTTAATATCTGCTAGTTCATCCCATTGTTTAATATAAAGTCTCATTACCTCACCTCCACTTTTTCCAAGACATTAATTACATCAAAAAAAGTTTCGAAAGGAGCATATTTAAGACCTAACTCGGTGCATTTTTCAACTAAGAAATCTCTAGCAATAACTTTATCTGCAAGCTTCGCAGCTTGAAGATCAGTTATCGAATCCCCAATTACAATTTTATAGTCGTCTGAACCTGCAAGGCTACGAATCAGAGTCGGTTTACAGCAGCCACATTGATTTGAACATTCAGTATCACATGTATATGGCCATAGAATTCTGATTCTCTCGCCACTAAAGTCAGATTTATTACAGTAGATATTTTCTAACGGTACGAGTCCTTCTAAGAGTGGCTCAACAAAGAAATCGATTCCTCCACTTACCACATAAAGCTGAATACCTTGCTTCTGAGTGAACTCTACAAACTCCTTAAATCCTTCTCGAATAACAGCGTGTTGTGTAATATAGTCTGTTATTTCTTCTTTCCAGTCAGAAGGTAATAATGAGAACAATTGACTTACCCCAACTTGAATAGGAATTTCCTGTGAAAGAATTTGATCCTTAATTCCTACCCATTCTGGTGGCGCAAACTTTTTCATGATTGCTATAATGTTATCTGTATTAGTTATCGTGCCGTCAAAGTCACAAAATAGGATTGGTTTTTTCATATCTATACCTCTTTATATCCCCATAATTCGATTGCCTTTTTTAATTCAGGGCTTTTTGTTGCATATTCAACTAGTGTTGTGCCGGTTAATCCTGCTTCAACTGCTGCTCGAAATGCTTTTCCGCCACCAATCGCACCATCTGGATGACCATGTACTCCTCCACCAGCATTTATAATACTGTTTATTCCAAAATCGCGAAGCAGCAATGGTACTAATCCTGGATGAATACCAGCTGAAGGTACTGGAAATACTGTTTTCATCTGATCATCGCTTTTTGTTAATTCATGAGCGATCTCTAATGTCTGGTCTCTTTCAAGCGCAACACTTCCATATGGTGATGGAAATAACACAAGGTCCGCTCCTGCATATCGTAAAAGTTTTCCAAGTAGCAACGGATTAGAAACGCCATAAAACTCTGAAGGTGTGAGCGCGCCACTAAATGCTGGGTGTGCCATAATTGGGACTGTTATTTCCGGGTCCTCTGCAAGACTTTGCAACACATCAAGTCCGTATGCAAAGACATTAAACAAAAGTAGATCAGCGCCTAGATCCACCGCTTTCTTTGCTTTTTCTTTTAATCCAAAAGTTTTACCTGTCAGGTTTACAGCATAAAGAGAACGATGACCAATTTCAGAATATACTTCATCAAGAACCTTTTTTCCCTCCGTTATTCTTTCCTCGAATGGAGTAAGTGGATTATCAAATAATATTTCATCATCCTTAATGATATCGACTCCACCAAGTGCTTGCTCACGAAGTTGCGCTTTTAGATATTCAATATCTCGGCCAATTACACCTTTAAAAATACTCATTACTAGAGGTCTGTCGTAGACTCCCAGTTTTTCTCTAATTCCTTCTAGCCCAAATTTAGGACCTGGAAAAAATGACTTTATATCTTCTGAAAACTCCAAGTCTAGTAGTTTAATTTCTCCGTCCAGACTGAGTTTTCCAAAGACAGTTGTTAAAATAGCTGGTAAATCAGGACTAAAATTCATTGATGGGTAGGCTATTTTAATGATGCCTTTCTTAACTGTTTTACCTAAATATGTACTAGCATTTGGATCTTCATCGAATTGTTCAATACTAACTACTCTACCCTTATGTTTTAATAGCTGCTCTTGTTCTAACTGAGGTAAATCAGTCCAAGAACCTACTGTTAATCCAAGTGCGATACCTTCTGCTTTTTTCTCTAAATTACCAGAGTCATGAACTAAATATTTGGCAATAATTTCATTCATGTTGATACCTCATTTCTGTAAAAATCAGTGTCAAATAAACAAAAAACCCCTTCATAAGAAGAGGTTAACTAGTAACATCTCCTTATCTCTCAGCTAATAAAGCTGCAAGAATTAGCACCGTGCTTATACGCATAAGTCGGTTGCCGGGCTTCATAGGGCTAGTCCCTCCACCTGCTCTTGATAAGAAAATATAATCTATAAATTTTTAAAATTTAAATTACGAAACGGAATGTAATTTGGATTATGACAGGAATACTTTTTCTTGTCAAATATTTTTTGGAAGAAAAAAATCAGAACAAGTTGAGCTTTTTAATTCGATTTGCAGCCTCGACTAATCGAGCCTCGTCCGTCAGTAAACCAACACGTACATATCCATCACCGTATGAGCCAAAACCAATCCCAGGAGCAACTGCAACATGTGCTTTTTCAAGTAAAAGATCAGCAAAAGTCGCAGATGTATACCCTTTTGGTACAGGTAACCAGGCAAAAAACGAACCTGTTGGTGCCTTAACATCCCAGCCAATTTCTTGTAATGATTGAATAAATGTATTTCTTCTAGATTCATATAGTGCTACGAGTTCATCTACACAATCTTGAGATTCAAGCAGAGCAGCAGCTGCTGCCTCCTGTACTGGACTAAATAGGCTAACATACAAATGGTCCTGTAATAAATTGATCGCCTCAATCACACTTGGATTTCCAACCGCAAAACCTATTCGCCATCCAGCCATATTATAAGTTTTAGACAGTGTGTAGATTTCAATTCCAATTTCTTTCGCACCTTCTACTTGTAAAAAGCTAACTGGCTTCTTCCCGTCAAAACCAATTGCTCCATATGCAAAATCATGAACTACACAAATATCATGTTTGTTCGCAAATTCAACAGTCTCCTCAAAGAATTCCTTTGTCGCAGTTGCGCCTGTGGGATTATTTGGGTAATTTAAGAACATAACTTTGGCTTTTTCTAATTGCTCTGGATTAAGCTCCGAATAATCAGGTAAAAAGGCATTATCTTCTTTTAACGGCATATACTCCATAACGCCACGGGCCAGTTCAACACCAGACCAGTAATCTGGATACCCCGGGTCAGGAACAAGCGCAACATCTCCAGGGTTTAAAAGGCATTGTGGAATTTCAACAAGGCCCGCTTTCCCCCCAAATAATATTGCAACCTCTGTCTCGGGATTTAACGTAACTCCATATTCTCGTTCATAAAATTTAGCGGCAGCTTCCTTCAAAAAAGGTTGTCCTCTGAAAGGAGGATACTTATGATAACTTGGATTTTCAGCAGAATTCTGTAATGCTTTTACAATATGTGATGGTGTTGGTTGATCAGGATTACCCTGGCCTAAATTTATTACATCATGGCCATCCGCCACCACCCTGTTGACCTTCCCTACAAGAGAAGCAAAGAACTGTTTTGGTAAGTTCTTAAGTATGTCAGACTGTTGAAAATTTTTCATGGATTCACCTTCTTAAAAATACTTGAAATTCTAGTGACAAATCATATATTGTTAAAAACAAATTGTAAAGTATTATTTTTTCCAGGAGGCCCAACTATGAATCTAAAAATTGCATGTATTCAACTGGACATTGTATTCGGAGATCCGGTCAGTAACCTTAACAATGTTACTAGAGAAATCGAACAAACTATGAAACAACATACCCCTGATGTCATTATTTTACCAGAGCTATGGACAACTGGATATGACCTTACTAGACTAGATGAAATTGCGGATGAAAATGGTGATAAAACAAAGTCATTTATAAAAGATCTTGCAACATCGTACTCAGTAAATATTATTGCAGGCTCTGTTGCTAAAAAAACGGATGATGGTGTTACGAATACAATGTTTGTCGTTAATAGAGAAGGCGAATTAATTGGAGAATATAGTAAACTCCACCTATTTCAACTGATGGATGAACACCTATATTTGCAAGCTGGGGCGAGTAAAGGCCACTTCACACTTGAAAATATCCAGGCTTCCGGCTTGATTTGTTATGATATCAGGTTTCCAGAATGGATTCGTGCACATACTACAGATGGAGCAGAAATTCTGTTTGTAGTAGCCGAATGGCCGCTCCCACGATTAGAGCATTGGAGAGCATTATTGCTAAGCCGGGCTATTGAAAATCAATGTTATGTTGTTGCTTGTAACCGCTCAGGCAGTGATCCAAACAATGTATTTGCTGGTCACTCCATGATTATCGATCCATGGGGTGAAATTATTGTGGAAGCAGGAACAGAACCAACCACTCTTGTTGGTGAGATCAATCTCGCTAAGGTGCAAGAGGTAAGAAAACAAATTCCTATTTTTCAAGACAGACGTCCAGCATTTTACAAATAATTAATCTCGTACTTTAAGAAATGAATTTAGTTAATTGAATCGAAAAAATTTATTGACAATTACATGTCTAGGTTGGTATTATTCACTTCAGTATCAAAAATAAAATTTAATAGTTCAATAATTGCAAAAGCAATTACGTTGATCTCTTATCAAGAGTAGGCAGAGGGATTTGGCCCGATGAAGCCCAGCAACCGACCGTAATACCATCGCAAGGTGGGGCGCATATAATGCGCCGGGGAAACCCGCAAGGCACGGTGCTAATTCCAACAGAAAGTTGTTTCACTTTCTGGCAGATAAGAGGTGCGAAGCCGTGTCTTCAAGCCTCTTTCAAACTGGAAAGAGGCTTTTCTATTTTTTATCACACATAGAAAAGCCTCCATTAACTACGAATCTATGGAGGTATACAAATGGCGATTTCAAAACATTCAATCTATGAACCTTTAACAGAGAGTACAGCAGTTGCACTGGCTGTTCGTCTACGTTTATTTGAAGAAGGGCAAGTATTATCTTGCAGAGAAATTGGAGATGGTAACTTAAATCTTGTTTTCCACATTACCGAGCAAGAAAGTAGCAAAGGAATTATTATCAAACAAGCACTCCCATATGCAAAAGTGGTTGGAGAAAGCTGGCCATTATCGCTCAAGCGCGCAACCATTGAAGCAAACGCACTGCTTGCTGCAGCTGAACATGTGCCTAATCTTGTACCAAAAGTTTTTTACACAGACGAAACTCTTGCAATCACAGTAATGGAGGATCTCTCCTATTTACGGATTTCTAGAGCTGGGTTGATTGAAGGCGAGACATATCCACTTCTCTCAGAGCATATTGGTACATACTTAGCAAAAACGCTTTTCTACACGTCCGATTTTGGTCTTGAGCCAGCAAAGAAAAAACTATTGGTACAGAAATACATTAATCCAGATCTTTGTAAAATTACAGAGGACCTTGTTTTTACAGATCCTTTCTTTGATATTGATACAAATAGCTATGAACCTGAACTTCAACAAGATGTTGAACAGATTTGGGGTGACCAGTCCTTAAAATTCGAGGTTGCAAAACTTAAACAGAAATTTTTAACACAAGCAGATGCATTATTGCATGGTGATCTTCATACAGGCAGTATCTTTGCAAATGAAAATGAAACAAAGGTAATAGATCCAGAGTTTGCCTTTTTCGGCCCATTAGGATTTGATATCGGGCAATTTGTTGCTAATCTATTATTAAATGCAATTTCGAGAGAAGAACAGAAACGTGAGCCTTTGTTTGCTCATATCGAAAAAACCTGGGATGTCTTTTCATCAACCTTTACTCAATTATGGAAAAATGAAGGTGTAGAATTATACCGTGACGTGGATGGCTATCTAGACTATGCAATACAACAAGCCTTTGAAGATGCGATTGGTTTTGCAGGATGTGAAATTATTCGTAGAACGATAGGCTTGGCACATGTAGCAGATTTAGATGGCATAACTGATTTAGACCGAAAAATTGCAGCAAAACAACATGCGTTACGTCTAGGTAAGGAACTGATCCAAAACCGGAAAAATATCGTTCGTCTATCTGAATTAAGAACTTATGTCCGACATACAGAGACAGCGTAAGGAGTGACATCATGAGTTACACAAAAACAGTTCCACAATCTGTGGAATGGAAAGATACTTATATTACCCTATTAGACCAAACAAAGCTGCCGCTTGAAACAGTGTTTATTGACCTCTTTACGATTGAGGATGTTTGGGACAGCATTGTTGCCTTAAAGGTACGAGGTGCACCTGCAATTGGCATTACAGCTGCTTTTGGTTTAGCACTCTCAGCACAAAGTTATGAAATCTGCTCTCTATCTGAATTTAAACTAAAATTGAATGAAGAAAAGGAGTACCTTGCCAGTTCACGCCCAACAGCAGTTAATTTACTTTGGGCAGTTAATCGGTTAGTTGCTAGTATTGAAGATTGCAAGACAGTTAATGAAGCGAAGACTACACTCGTGCATGAAGCAATTCAAATCCAAGTCGAGGATGAAGAGGTTTGTCGTCAAATCGGTGAGCATGCACTTTCCCTCTTTAATGAGGACTACAAGGTTTTAACTATTTGTAATGCCGGGGCAATCGCAACTGCTAGATATGGAACTGCATTAGCACCCTTCCACCTTGCTGCACAAAAAAATATCAATCTAAAAGTATATGCATCGGAGACAAGACCTGTTTTACAAGGTGCTCGGTTAACTACATGGGAACTCCTGCAATCTGGTGTTGATGTAACACTTATTACGGATAACATGGCTGCACATACTATTGCTGCAAAGGGAATTGATGCTATTATCGTAGGTGCCGACCGAATCACTGCAAACGGAGATACAGCAAATAAGATTGGAACATACAATCTTGCGTTACTTGCTAAGGCGTTTTGCATTCCGTTTTATGTTGCAGCACCTCGATCTACGTTCGATATTTCCCTTCAAACAGGAAAAGAAATACCGATTGAAGAGAGAAATCCTGATGAAGTTACTCATATTGCTGGTATTCGCGTTGCCCCTGAAGGAGTTCAGGTTTATAATCCCGCCTTTGATGTAACACCCAATGAGTTAATTACTGCTATCATCACAGAAGATGGGATCCTGCAAGGGGATTTAGAAGCCGAGATTAGAAGGATATTTGGAGAATAAGAATTTAAGGAGCTCTTCGGAATAAGTATTCCTGGGGCTTTTGTTTTTTCCGGGGTAATTCTTCGAAAAAATAAACTAAATTATTGAGACCCCACTTCAGAATAAGATGTTCACTTACAATGGAGTTAATGTCGAACTTTTCGTTTGTGATTCAGTGGTAATCTGTCCTTCATTAGCGGTATGAGAGACATTTCCTTCTATTTCTGAATTGATTTGTCCTTCATCATCACTATAAAAGACATACCCTTTGAGTTAGTCCTTCATCAATATAAAAGAGGGAGACTCACTAGTCCCCCCTCTCTTACAATGATTCAATTTTAGCCCACATCTCTGGTGGATTAACTTCATATATACCATTTTCACGGTACATGTAATGATTCATAATAAATTCTCTACGAATGGTTGCGTAGTCTTCATGGAACTTTTTTATGTACTCATTTAGTTCTTTTTCTTCATACTTTTTTCCAATTTGAAGGCCTTTCACAATGTGCTCCAGTACAATTAATCGTTTCTTGCGCTGTGCCGGTATATTTTTGAGTCTTCCATCCTTCGTAATGAAATTATGTAAGACGATTTGTTTTTCTTCCAACTTTGAATCCTCTGAAATGGTTTCATCGCCAAAAATAACATCTGTGATTGCTTTGGTTTGTTGTTTCAGCATGTTTTCATTCAAACTAAAATAGATGGTGTTTTTTTCTCTTTTTTGTGTAATTAGGTTAATTTCTCTAAGTTTTGTGATGTGATGAGTAATTGTTGGTGGCGATACTCCTAATTTTCCTGCTAGTGCTTGCCCGTGAAGTGGCCCTTTTGCAAGTAACACTAACATTCGGATACGTGTTGGGTCACCCATCACTTTATGAAAATCTACTAATTTATTTAATTGCATGTGTACACCTCTTTCAGTATCCAACTAATTAGATAATAATCTAAGGATACTGTTTCAGTCAAACGCCATTATAATTCTGCTAATCGGTTTCTAAAGGTATCTTTCCACCCTTGTGATAGCTCTGTTAAATCACTTAATATCTCAAGTGCTTCTCGATTATATTTGTCATGGTACTTAATTTGATTTACAAAGGATACAGTTATCTCTTTTGGATGTCTTTTTAGTAAGCGGAGACTTTGACCGGGTTCAATGTGCCCCTCTTTAAGTACCCGTAAGTAAAACCCCGAATAACCAGTATTTTGGATCATGACAGGTAACTCATCCTTTTTTAGCTTGTGAGCTACTTTAAAACAAGGCTGCCTTGGCAAACTCACTTGTACTTCAATTTCACCAATTGCAAATATATCACCAATACAAGCTATGTCCTCGGTAAGTCCCTCAACTGTAAAATTTTCTCCAAACGCACCCGGCTTCATCTCAATGCCCAACTCATTACTCCAATATGGATAATGATCATGTGGATAAACACAAATTACCTTGTCAGGTCCACCATGGTTTACTAAGTCAGCTTGTTCATCGCCACTTATTTGCAAAGAAGAAACAAAAACTTTTTCTTGAATTTGTGTTTTGTATATCCCAGTTAAAAGCTCTTTTCTTTTATAAATATCAGATTTCACCTTACCTACATTTAATGCAACTAGCTTGTATTCCAATTCCTCTACCTACCTTCTATATTGTGATACCTTCTAGTTCAAGTAACTTTTCTTTTAAGTCCGTCCTAGTTCCTGAATATCCCGTGAGTGATTTGTCTTTCCCAATAACCCGATGGCATGGGACTACAATGGGAATTGGGTTTTTTCGATTTGCTTGCCCCACTGCTCGGACAGCCTTCGGATTATCTATTGCATTTGCAATATCTGCATAACAGCGTGTTTCACCATAAGGTATGTTCAATAACTCATTCCACACCTGTTGTTGAAAAGGAGTGCCACTAAACAAAATCGGAAAGGAAAATTCCTTTCTTTCAGCCTTAAAATATTCCGTTAGTTGATTACAAACTTCTTTAATGAGCGTATTTTCTTGACAGTATTCTACCTCATATTTTTTTAATGCTTTCTTCCAATCGTCTTCAGATAATGAAATATCTATTAACTCTTTTTCATTAACTAGTATATAAATAGTTCCGAATATCTCAGTATCCATTACACCGTATTTGAGCTTCATCTAAGTCCCTCACTTTTTCATAGTACTACTATTTTACACAATTTTGTGTGTCGAGCGATATAGTAAAAAGCCAGTATCATTTTGGATACTGGCACATTGTCTATTAAAATTTAAACTTACTAATCATTTTATCCAATTGCACGGCTAAATCTGATAATAGCTCTGAGTGATCAGAGATTTGCTCCATAGAGCTATTTGTTTGTTGTACTGAGGCTGATGTTTGTTCAATTCCTGCTGCTGATTGTTCAGATACTGCGGCAATATTATCAATAGATAGGTTCATTTCAACTGTATTACTTGCAATCGTGTCAAGATTCACTGATATAGATTGAATTCGCTCAACCATACTAGTTACAGCATCATAAATGTCTTCAAAGGTTTGACCTGTAATTTTAATTTGTTTTGTACCTTCCTCAACTTGTAAATAACCATTTTGGAGTGATTCCGCAACTGTGTTTGATTCTTTTTGTATGCTAGTCACGATTTGGGTAATATCAGCAACGGAATGCGAAACCTGCTCGGCTAGCTTTCGAACTTCATCCGCAACAACGGCAAATCCCCTACCATGTTCTCCTGCACGAGCAGCTTCAATTGCAGCATTTAATGCTAATAAATTGGTTTGGTCTGCAATATCACGAATTACTTTTACGAGAGTCGTAATTTGTTTCGTCTGTTCATCAAGTCCTTTTACTTTACCTACAGAAGATTCCATGATGTTATTAATTTTGTTCATTTGGTCAGTGGACGCAGTCATATAATCATGACCTTTTTTCGTCATCGTTAATACATTCTGTGAAGATGAGTTGATTTGACTTCCGTTTTCGTTAGCAGTCTTAATTTTTTCTGCATACTCGTCCATCATTTTTGCTAGTTGTGTAGATGTATATGCTTGCTCTTCTGCTCCAGTTGATAGCTCCTGTACTGTAGAAGCTATTTGCTGACTTGCAGCTTTCACTTCACTTGATGAAAGCATTAACTCTGTACTTTTTGATGTAACCTGAGCTGATACGGTAGATATTTCACTTATCATATTACGTAAACTTTCGCTCATCACATTAAGTGAACGGCTGAGTAATCCAATTTCATCATTACCTTTTACTTGGATGTTCTCCACACCTAAATTTCCATCAGCAATATCATTAGATATACTAATAAGTTTTTTTAGTTGTTTACCAATTGAACGGCCTAACAATACTACGCTTATAATCGCAACTAGTGTAGAAACTACAATTGAGATAAGGAGTACCATAATTGTACTTGTGATACTATCATTTGCAGATGCAACTGAAGCTTGGCTATTATTCTTCATAATAACCCTAAGCTGGTCAAGATTACCTACTGATTCTTTTATTAGTTTATCAGCTTTTTGACTTGCTGCTACTGAATCTAGCTTACTTGAAGCGATAACCGCCGGCATTACCTCTTCTTCAAATAAAAGAGTTAAGTCTTGCTTATTTTTATCAACTGTTTTAAATAATTGATCAAGTTCTGTAGTGTTGATTGCTGGTTTTAATTGCTCATATAAAGCATCATATTCCTGACTTAACTCTTTGAAAGCTGTCACATGCTTTCCATTACTATCTGTTATGTAAATACCAATTTCACTGCCCAGTTGTTCAAAAACAGCTGCCATTTCCGTTATGAGTATCGAGTTTTCACCACTTTTTTCAACTTCGTTCATATCCTTACTAAATGTATAAAGTTGTATAAAGATAATAAAAGCTGAGATACAAAATAATACCGTTGTCACTGCAAAAGCGATTCCATATTTGTGACCAATTTTTAGATTATGCCACCAAGATGATCCTTTTCTTGGTGATTTAGTAGTTTTACTAGGTGTTTTTATCTTATTCTTTTTACTTTTAAGCTTAAACCCCTTCATGTATTTGCCCCCTATAATATACTAAAGAAAGGAAATATTTCTTTTTTTCTTACTATTATAGAGTAAATTGTCGGATAATGAAATAAATTCGGAGAATTTGTCTAAATACTTTTTATTTCTCACTCTCCCCTATCTGAGGTAATTGTTATCTTGAAGCAAATTTCACGTATACCATACGCGAATTCTTTAGCCTGTATTCCCCTCTGAAGAACACCCTGATAAGATAAAATCAGACCTTAAACAAGTATCTTCAATATGTTGACGTTTGAAAGGGTGATACGGATGTTTTGTAGAATTATTCTCCTTCAACAATTTTTGCAAAGTCATCCAGCCTAGTCGAATACTTCACATAAATTCGCGGTAATAAATAAATCTCATCTTTTATCCCCTTTTTAGAAAATGCCTCAGGTGTAGTGGTGAGCCCAAACATATAATATTTCTTCGTATTTTCTACCACTTCGTTATTCCATGTTCCATAGGGATAGGCAATAGCAATCACCGGTTTACCCGTTATTTTTTGAATCTTATTCTTGGATACTTTCAGTTCAAATTCATAATCTTTTATTTTTGTTAAATCGGGGTGAGTCGCGGTGTGAGACTGTATAGAAATAATGCCGGAATTTGCCATCATTTTTATATCCGATTGTGATAAACGGTTCGATTGTCCAATGAAGTCTGAAATGACAAAAATAGTCCCTGTTGGTTGAAATTGTTCTGTTTTCAGCTTTTGAAAGATAGCAAATGCCTTTAGATTGTTTTTGTAGCCATCATCAAAAGTAATAAAAATGGGCTTGTTTACTTTACCAATGTCCTGCCAACGTTCAAACGTTAATAAGGTAAAGCCATGATCTCGCAAATACATCATTTGCTGTTCGAAATTTTCCGGTGTTACATATAACTCCCTAGAACCCATTCCTTTATACTCGTCAATGAAATGATATACCAAAATCGGTACTTTCCCTTGTGCAAAAGCATGTGAAGGAACCAGTAATAGTAACAGACATAGTAAAGACTTTTTCATAAAAACTCCTCGCTTTATGTCATTTATTGCTTATTTTCCCCTCGTTCTTTTAGAATATTGATTTGTTACTAGCCTCCCCTATACTTAATAAGTGGTTCGAAGAACATTCATTTGATCAACGCGCATGTCCATTAGAGCACTCCTATCCGATAAAAAAGCTGTGAACATATCAGAAACTCGTCGGTTGACTAGTCTTGTAAAGGAGAACACAGAGATGTATTTCCTCTAATTCGTTAAGAAAGAATCCTTACCTCCTTATTGTAAAAAAAGAGACCCACATCAAATGCAGGTCTCCTACTATTTTATAGAAACGGATTCTCATGGCGTGCTTTAATTCGTTGCCATCTTCGTTCAACTTCTTCTTCAAATTCTGTAAGCATATCTATGTTTTCTTCTTTTAACAGATGTTTTGTTTTACCCATGTATTTTAACCAGTCACTTAATGGGATTCGCTTATTTTTATCCTCTGGATTGTACGTAATCGCTGTTTCTCCCTGTTCAATTTCATAAAGTGGGAAGAAGCATGAATCTACTGCTGCTTTCATAATGGTTTCACCGTAACGATCCTCTGACTTCCAATTCAGTGGGCAAGTTATTAATAGTTTCCCATATACAGCACCAACATTCAGAGCGTACCATTGTGCTTTTGCAGCTTTCTTTACAAGGTCTTGCGGAAAGGCTTCGGTTCCTGTAAAGACATATGGTATATTGGTAGCTGCCATAATTTGCGGCGTGTCTTTATGATGGAACGCCTTCCCTTTTTGTGCTTTCCCTACACCTGATGTACTTGTCATATGTCCAAGTGGTGTTGAGTAAGACATTTGAGATCCTGTATTCATATATCCCTCATTATCATACTCAAGCATGATAACCTTATGATTCCGCAGGGCAGTTCCAATAGCAGAGCCCATACCTATATCCATTCCACCGTCCCCTGTTACCATCACAAATGTAGGGTCTTCCGGAACATCAATTTCTCCTCTACGTTTCAATTCGAAGAATGCTTCTACAGTACCGGAAAGTGTAGCCGCTCCATTTTGGAAAAGATTATGAACCATCGTTTGTTTATGGGAATTATAAGGGTATCCGGTCGTTGTAACATACGCGCAACCTGTTTGATAAAGAACTACAACATCCCCTTCTATTCCTTTAAAAAACAGTTCAAGACCTGGGAAGATCCCACAACCAGGACATGCACCATGGCCAGACGAAATTCGTTTTGGTTTAGTTGTTAAAGCCCGCATTGGTGGAATTTTAACCTTGAGTTTCTTGGTTTCCTCATCCTGTTTGACTTCAATTAATCCGGTTTTATATACATCACCGTATTGTGGTTCAATTACAGGTTTTATTTTATTCTCTTTTTTACCTGGCTTATGCCCATAGTAATCAAACGGTTTCTCTGCATAGCCCTTTTCCATCGCATCAATTGTCATTGAAAAGAAGTTTTCAGCATCATCTGCATAAAAGTCTTTTCCACCGATTCCGAACACACGACTAAGAACGATTGTTTTATTTTCTTTATCATCCTGCAACGCAGATTTAACTTCGTGTGTCAGGTTTGGCCCATTTGCTCCGTAAGAATCAGCACGCTCACCTACAAGTAACGCCTTCACATTTTTCAGTGCCTTACGAATATGTTCTGCTGGGAATGGACGTATGATATTTGGACTAATTATACCTGCTTTAATACCTCTCTCGCGTAGTTTATCAACGACATCTTTTGCTGACTCTGCCGCAGAATTTAATAAAAATAATGCTACTTCTGCGTCTTCCATTTTATATAAATCTAATACAGGATATTCTCTTCCTGACAAGAGAGCATATTCCTTCGCAACTTGCTCAAATACATCCCCGGCACGATAAAGTGCTTCTGATTGCTGGTAGTTATTATTTAAAAGATCGTTTCCATCCATATGTGCCCCTACAACAACAGGTCGTTTCGGATCTCTAACCTGTGGGTAATCTGTTGGACACTCTCCTACAAAATCTTGTACTACTTTTCTATCTTTAAAATAGTTCACCTTTCGCTTTTGATGAGATGTGAAAAAACCATCATATGCAACAATTACAGGTAGGCGAACATCAGAATGCTCAGCAATTTTCAAAGCCATGATATTCATATCATAAACAGCTTGTGGAGTTCTCGCTGTTAAAATTACCCAGCCAATATTTAAACCATAATAAAGGTCAGAGTGATCTCCACGTATATCAAGTGGACCACTTACTGCTCGTGTAACAAGATTCATCACCATTGGAAAACGGGTACCTGATTGCACCGGGAGCTGTTCAATCATATACAGGAATCCATTTGCACTTGTTGCATTAAAAACACGCGCACCTGTTACGGCAGCTCCATAGCATATTCCTGCTGAACCATGTTCTCCATCTGCAGGGATTAATTTAATGTCATGCTCGCCCCGAGCTTTCATTTGATCTAAGTATTGTGCAACCTCTGTCGATGGAGTAATTGGAAAATACCCCATGATATGATAATTAATTTGAGCTGCGGCCATTGCAGCCATTTCATTTCCTGATTCGAATGTAACTACTTGCTCAGCTAGTTTTTTCGCACTTACTTCTTCTTCTAACACTGCCATTATTGAATCCCTCCTGCAAAGACCGGAAACTTCTGCGGTACTCGATTTTGCTCTGCATAACCTATCATTTCTCTCATGTCTGATAATGCATCTGTTGGACAAGCCTCTACACATTTTAAACAGCCCTTGCAATATTGATAATCAATTCCTTGTAAAAACATTTGCTTACGCCCGCGCTTATCAACACCCTCTTCCCATACAAAACAAAGGTCCGGACAAACCGTATCACATTGTGCACAATTAATACATTTCTCCTTTTCGAATTGTGGCAGAAAGCCTTGACGAGAACCACTCAAATCCTTAAGAATACTATTTGCATTAGCTGTAATCACTCCACCAATCTCCTGTGTTTCGTAACCTAGAAGAGATTCCGTTCTCGCAAAAGTTTTCCCTACTGCATTTTCAGGCTTTTGGTATGTTTTGAAGGTAACCTCGTTATACCCACGGTCAAAAGTTCTAATATTTGGTTCAACTAAGTGAGGATACTTTTTTTCAAAAGTTCTTCTAATTACTTGTCGCATCGCTTCAGGGTCAAGAAAATTACAAATTCTAAATAATGCACCTAACATGGCTGTGTTTACTTTTGTTTTTTCTTCAACTGCGATTCCCAAAGCATCGACGATTGCTAATGTCCCATATTCAAGTTGTAAGTCTGTTTTTACTTCGTCAAAATTTCTTGTCGTATTAACAAGGACAATGCCATTTGGATTTAACCCGCTAACTACATTAACTGTCTTATACAACGCCTCATGAAATACACCAATTACATGTGGTTGTTCAATCGGACTGTGGTCACGAATTTCAACATCTCCGTCACTAAAACGTACAAAACTCTTTACTGGCGAGCCTTTTTTTTCTGATCCATAGGATGCAAAATTAGACCCGTTCAATCCAAGTCCGAGTACTCCTGCTTCTGCAAGCATTTTGCCAGCAAGATTTGCTCCAAGTCCTCCAATTGATTCTAGTCTGATTTCATAAAAACCCAATTGATTCTTATTAGGTAAAATAGACATGGCCTTCCCCCGTTCCTTTTTAGCCAAATCAAAATTTGGCAATAACAATATCCCTTCCTATTTTAAAGAAAACAAAAAAAATTTACTGTGACAAATATCATAACTTTTAGTAATACAGAAGAAATATTTTTAAATTTAATACTTATATGAACATGTTGTTAACGTTAACAAAAATATATAACAGATAGTATTTTGTATTGTAACAGGTGCATCTTTGAATATATTTGGTGGTCCTTCCCAGGTGTGATAAAATATATAAGTTAAAGAAGTAATTTAAGGAGTAAGATAATGAACATTATTATAAGTACACTAAATGCAAAATACATTCACACCAGTCTTTCGATCCGCTATTTAAAGGCATATGCTGCACCGGAATTTGATGTAACACTAGCAGAGTATACAATCAAGGATCCAGCAATGAATATCGTAACTGACCTATACAGTAAAAAACCTGATATAGTAGGATTTAGCTGCTATATCTGGAATATAGAAGAAACCATTAAAGTTATAAAGATGCTAAAAAAAATCAATCCAGAGTTACTTATTGTTTTAGGTGGCCCTGAGGTGACCTATGATGTTAAGGAATGGTTAGAACGCATACCTGAAGTAGATTTTCTTGTGATTGGCGAAGGAGAAGAAACTTTTAAACAGCTGTTAACTGCTATTCGCGACGGCCAAAGTACTGAAAAAATCAGCGGAGTTGCACTTCGAAAGGATGATAATGTAATTATTAATCCTCAACGAAATAAGCTTGATTTGAAGGAACTTCCATCTCCTTTCCGATTTGAAGAGGATCTTCCTCACCTGTCAAAGCGTGTAACCTATATTGAGACAAGCCGTGGTTGTCCATTTAATTGTCAATTCTGCCTTTCTTCAATTGAAGTGGGAGTTCGCTATTTTGATAGAGAAAAAATTAAAGAAGATATTCGTTTTCTTATGGAGAATGGTGCGAAGACTATTAAGTTTGTGGACCGGACGTTCAATATAAGTAGAAGCTACGCAATGGAAATGTTCCAATTTCTAATTGATGAGCATAAGCCAGGTACTGTTTTTCAATTTGAGATAACCGCTGATATCATGCGTCCTGAAGTTATTGAGTTCTTGAACCAAAATGCGCCAGCAGGATTATTCAGATTTGAGATAGGCGTGCAATCAACAAATGATGCCACAAATGAGTTGGTGCAGAGAAGACAGAACTTCTCAAAGCTAGAACGAACAGTCAGACTTGTTAAAGAGGGCGGAAAGATTGACCAGCACCTAGACTTAATTGCCGGTTTACCAGAAGAGGACTATAATTCTTTCCGTAAAACGTTTAATGATGTCTTTGAAATGCGTCCAGAGGAGCTTCAATTAGGTTTCTTAAAAATGTTACGTGGGACAGGCGTTCGCATACGAGCTGCGGAACATGATTATATTTATATGGATCATTCTCCATATGAGATTCTTGGAAATAATGTACTAAGCTTTGATGACATCACGAGAATTAAACAGGTTGAGGATGTTTTAGAGAAATATTGGAACGACCACCGTATGAATGAAACCATTGAATACCTAGTTACGAAAAGCTTTGAGACTCCTTTTGACTTTTTCCAAGAGTTCGGTACATTTTGGGATAAACAGGGTTGGTCAAGAATTGGACATCAGCTAGAAGATTTATTTAAACGACTTCTTGAATTCCTTCAGTCAGGGAAGCGAGACTCGATAGACACCATCGTTGGGATTATGAAGTATGATTATTTACGTAATCAAAAATACAAACCACGGAAACCGTGGTGGGATGACTTAGTAGATAAACAGGAGCGTGCAGCATTTTATTCGGATATTGTGGAGAATCCACAGTCTCTCGGTGAAGACTACGAAAAACTTCAACTACATGAAAAAGACTTGTATAAACATACTGTAGTTGAAAAGATCCCGTTTGATTTTACACTTTATACTCAAACTGGGGAAATTAAACAACAGGAAAGCTATCTACTTGTTTATTTTGACCCGATTAATCATAAAGCAAAGGTTTTCTCAAAGGCAGTATCATAAAAAAGGAAGAGTCAGCAAATTTTCGCTGACTCTTTTTACTGTTTTATTCTCCTGTTTTGTTACCTTTTTTTGAATTCCGATTAAAGCCCTTCATTGGGTTTTCATATCCAGCTTCTGCAGAAAACTCCGTATCAGGTAGACTTTCTGTAGGCGTATGAGAACTTTTCCAAGCAGCATTAAATTTTTGTTTGCGTTTCATGTTAAATCCCCCTTTAAAGATGTGAGCATATTCTCACTAAAGATAGTTTTAACTAAACAGCGTTCATATATAAACGGAAAAATTTGTTTAAAAGAGTGACTTTTGCAGCGCAAATTTTAGTTAATGCAATAAGAAAGTAACTTTTTTATTACATAAATTCGACTTATGTCCCGTTAATTCTACTATTTGTACCGTTCCTCCAGACATATGACCCATTTATTTAAATATTTGTCCCGCTAGGATAGATATATCGCCCACTCACGCATTTTTCCCCGTTATTATAAATTTTTATATGTTGCGAACACTATAAAGGAGAAATACGTATGAGAGGTGTGTTTTCATGTCTACTAATAAGAATGACAATGAAGAGATACAATCGCCTATATTAGATGAAACCCAACCTCATCAAATAGCTGCTCCATCCTTCAAAGGAACTGGCATTAAAATGCAAGAACCCTTTGTAAATGAGCACGGTGTTGTCATCGGGGACAGTTTTTATGACTCACCGAATTCTCCACTAAACAACTGGAGTGATGAAGTGGATCCTTCTGTAATGGCTGGTGACGAATGGGTACATCCTACAAATGATATAGGCTGGAATACAAGTGAGAATCGAGAATTACTCGAATCTAAGAAAGCTCCAAAGGGCGTCCCCTTCATGCACCCTACTAGAGATACAAGCTACGGAAAAGATTAAAGTTACACAATGTTTCTTCAAAGAGTAAAAGCACCCAATGAAGGGTGCTTTTACAATTAACCGATAATTAATCGTTCCTTTGGATAATGGTAATTTACGTCTTTTTCTTTTTTACCAATAATAAAGATAAATGAAAGAATGCCTACCCTTCCAATAAACATTAATACCATAATAAGTATTTTTCCAAAGGCACTAAGGTCTGGTGTAATTCCCATCGATAATCCCGTTGTTCCAAATGCGGAAGATACTTCGAAAACTATTTCAAGTAAGCTGAAGCTTTCTGTGATTGATAATAGCAAAACTGAAACAAAACAAGTAAAGAATGCAAATATCGTAACTACAAAAGATTTTGTAATGTCTTCTTCGTGTATTTCTCTTTTAAAAATCTTGATTGTTTTGTTTCCTCTTGCGAAATTGTATAAAAATAAGATATTTATCGCAAAGGTAGTTGTTCGTATACCACCACCTACAGAACTAGGTGATGCCCCAATAAACATCATTCCACACAAAAATAACAGTGTAGACTCCGAAAAGTTATTCACATCCATAGTAGCTAGACCAGCACTTCGGGTGGTAACGGATTGAAATAATGAATAAAAGAAGGTTTCATGCCAGCTTTTCCCTACAAAAAAGTGATTTGCTTCTAATAGTAAGATAATCAACGTTCCAAAAACAACTAAAGCAGCAAAGGTTACAGTTGTGACCTTTGTAAATAAAGAGAAGCGGTACCTTCCTTTTTTATGTAGAAGAAAATCCTTAATTTCTACTAAGACAGGAAATCCTATTGCTCCTAAGATGATTAAAACGATTGTAATAAATTGTACGAAGTAATCATTTGCAAATGGGATAAGGGAATTCCCTGTTATATCAAAGCCTGCATTAGTTGTTGCACTCACTGCAGCAAAAATGCCATTAATAAATGCCTCTTGCCAAGTTGGAAAGTACTGCATGAAGTAGAGACTTAAGATAAGACTACCAAAGACTTCAATGGCAATTATAATGATTAATATTTGTTTTAAAAGGTTAACTAGTCCAGATAATTGTGACTGGTTTTGATCCACCATGATTAATTGTCTCTCACGGAGCCCAATTTTCCTACGAAAGATCAACCATATAAATGTGCCAAGCGTCATGACACCAATACCGCCAACCTGTAGGACTAATATTAAAATAAAAATACCTGCAACACTAAAGCTATCCTTTATTGAAATAACTGATAGACCTGTAACACTCACTGCACTTGCAGCTGTAAAAAGTCTATCAATAAAAGAAATTTCGACACCTTCCTTATGAGCAAAAGGTAAACTAAGTAATAATACAGAAACCGTTACAGCTAATAGATAAAACGCAAATATAAGCTGTGCCGGAGTTAAATCATTAAATTTGATATTAAGTTTTTTCCACATAATTTTCATCCTAACACTGTACTATAATCTTTATTTATCTATCATATAGAATTATTCCCATTTTTAAAAGGAGGACTTTGTAATAATCTTGTAAAAAACTTAGTATGCATTACCAGTATGGAAAATAATAATCTCCTAATACTATTGATACAACGTTTTATTCGTTGTTATCTTAAATTAGGAGATGAGATAAATGGCTAGAAGTAGTAACAAATTACTTGTACCTGGAATTGAACAAGCATTAGATCAAATTAAATTTGAGATTGCACAGGAATTCGGTGTTAAACTCGGTTCAGATACAGTTTCAAGAGCAAATGGTTCAGTAGGTGGAGAAATTACAAAGCGTTTGGTTTCTCAAGCTCAACACCAATTAAGAGGCGAATAAAAAACTTAATAAAAAATGGCGAAAAGCCGAGGAAACCTCCTCGGCTTTTACTATTAATCATCATCTCGGTCTTTACCACGATTATTTTTGCCGTTACCTCTGTTGTCTTTATCGTCATTCCGGCCGTTATTTTTGTCGTTTTTCTTCCAATTATTTTGTTCGAACTTTTTTTCTAATTTCTCTCTAACATGATCAGGCATATTGGAATTTTTAATGTTTTCTTGTACCTTTTCTTTAACTTCTTCTTTTTTCTGTTTTAAATCTTCTCGAACTTCATTTGCATTTTCTTTTACATTTTGATTTATATGTTCTTGCACATTCTTCTTAGCATTTTGACTTGGTTCTTTAGCAGGTTCAACTGTCTTTTGTTTTTCTGCTGGTTTCTCTATTTCATCAGAAGCAGCCTTTTCTTTCTTTGGTTTCGGAAGTTTATTTTCTTGTATTAACAGTTTGCCAGTTGACACACCTTTTTCCTTCGCTGCATTTCTAGTCTCAACCGTGCTTGCTATCGCAGTTACTGCAATATCTTCTTTTTCAAGCTCAACAGTTAATTCCTCAATGTCCTTTTCGAGCTCTTTGTCTACTTGGACCTTATGTGAATCGCTAACAACAGTCGTAATGACAACTTCTTTCCCATTTTTCAGATAACCACTTTCCTTACTTTTCTCTATAATTGTATCTGTAATATCTTCAAGTGTGGCGTTTTTCCAGTCTGGGATAGATTCTAACAGCTTCCGTGCTTCATCATTGAGAGGTTCAACACTTATTACCTTAAGCTCATCATCAAAGCCAACCTCAAAGCTTGGATTAATATCAATTGACATATAAGCATACACTTCATTCTGCGACGACAGTGGAATAAATAAGGATAATAATAATATTGCAACTAACGAACTTGCTACTGCGTATCGCACTTTTTTCATCTGGAAGAATTTCGGTTTAGCTGTAGGTACACTTATACGTTCATTGATAGGAAAAAAGGTCGTTTCCTCTCCAATTTCATAACTTGACTTTGAATGTCTAGCTTTTATGAATTCTCCTTCGGGAGTCAGCATCGTAATATATTCATCGTTTACATCCATAACGATCCCCTTTTTCAACTCTAGAGCACCCCCTTTATATAGTCCTTTAAATACACATAGTCTCCTGATAAAATAATTGCCATTGCAATAATATATTTACGGTTTCTTTCTATAGTCTTGCGGCTTACCTTCACCTTGGATTCTATTTGTTTAATTGGTAATTGCTTTTTTTCAAACAAGGTTGCCAAAAATTCATCGTTTTCAACCACTGCTTTTGAAACTAAAATAGCGTTTTGCCTTGCATCCGCATGCTTCGGTGATATCTCTAACAACTCTTGAAATGATAAACCAAATTCCTCTAGCACCTTATGAAAATGGAGGATTTCTTCTTTTCGATGCTCCTGCTCTATGCTCTTTTGATAGTCTTCAACAGACAGAGCAGCCTCAATTTTAGATTGCGTAGGTTCTTCTTCACTTTCACCGTTGGAGACAAAGTTTACAGTACGTACCCTTGCTTCCTTACGAATATAATCAATAACCCTGCGTTTTATCAAAAGCTCAGCAAAGGATAACAACGAGCTCCCTTTTTCTGTTGAATATTTTTCTAAGGCTTCGTTAAAAGCGATAAGACCAATACTAAATTCATCATCAGATTCACTTATATATCGTTTACAAACAGATGATACATTCTTTGCAATAAACGGTTTGTAATCTTCTATAAGCTTATTTTGTAGTCTGGTATCTCCATTTTGAATCTCGATAACGGTTTCTTCCAGAGTGCTCTTTCTCTTTTTTCCAATTTTAAACAATAGGCTAAGCACTGGTTTCACCTCAATTCTCTTTTTACTATCAATTAATAGTAGCAAGAGGTTGACACGAGATTCAATAACAATTTTTCACATCCATTGGCTTCTTAGAAAAATATTACGAAGGTACTAGTGCGAAAGACTTCTTTTTGCTAGCAAAAGCAAAAGGTTTGTAACATATCTTACTTTTCCGTTACAGTTACCTCTAATTTTTGTAATGTTTGACTCATTTACATTTTACGATATCTCAAGATTGTTTGAGGGGGTAAATGAAAAAATTTATTACGAATTTGTCATAGGATATCATTACCAACATTCCTGATTCCTTCTAAGGCAAGAATAGTAATAAAAAAGAAGGTAGGAATTCCAATGCATACAATGTGGAAAGGCTCCATTAGCTTTGGTTTAGTCAATATACCAATTAAGCTCTTTTCTGCTACTGAAGACAAGGATATAAAGCTGCGTAACCTTCATAAAGAGTGCAATACTCCTATACAATATGAAAAGATTTGCCCAAATTGTGAAAAGGATATAGAGAATACAGATATTGTAAAGGGTTATGAATACGTAAAGGGAAAGTTTGTCATTTTAAGTGATGAAGAATTAAAGGAATTGAAAGATGAGCATGAAGACAAAAGTGTGGAAATCATTGACTTTGTAAAGCTCGAGGAAATTGACCCCATCTATTTTAGTCGTTCTTATTTTATGGGGCCAGGTGAAAATGGTAGCAAGGCTTACGGCTTGCTCCGAGAAGCACTTAAAAAGTCCGGTAAAATAGGAATCGCAGAAATCACAATACGTTCTAAACAACAAATGGCGATCATTCGGGTTTATAAAAATAGTCTGGTAATGGAAAAAATTCATTATCCCGATGAAGTTCGTAATGTAGGAGAAGTACCCGGTGTACCTGAAAACATTGAATTAAATGATAAAGAACTTGATACAGCCATTATGCTAATTGATCAATTAACAACTGAGTTTAACCCGGAAAAATACAAGGATGAATACAGGACCGCATTAATGGAACTTATTGAATCGAAGGTAAACAATAATGAAGGAACAACATCAAAAGAAGCACCTCGTACAAATGTTGTTGACTTAATGAGTGCATTGCAGGCTAGTATTGAACGTACAAAAGGAAAGGAAACCGCTACTCCAAAAAAAGCGGCTGCCTCTCCTACTGGGACAAAAGCACCAAAAACAGCTAAGCCTAAAAAAGCCGAGCCAGCAGCAGCTGGTGGAGAAACTGCCACAGCAGCCTCCACAAAACCGAAGACAAGAACAACACGCAAAAAGCTTGGTTCTTAGTAGGTTCTTGGGGGAACTTGAAATTAGGGTAAGAAGCTGCTCTTGCATACCCTTACTTTTCGCTTTTTCAATTTTGAGGGTACTATTCTCGCTTTTGCGTACCCTCACTTTTCGCTTTTTCAATTTTGAGGGCATGATTCAGGCTCTTGCATCCCCTCACTTCTCTATTATTACTTTTCGAGGCTACTTTCCTGCTCTACCTTATCTATTTTCTCTCATTTGTTAGTATTCCTTAACTAGAACAAATCCCTAGGAGTGACACTATGCTAAAACCAATGCTACCTACCTTAATATTTGAGGCTCCAACGGGTCCTAATTGGGTTTACGAAATTAAATATGATGGATTTCGGGCGATGCTTCATTGGAGTGAGAAAAGCATTCAGCTAATTAGTAGGAATGGAAATCTTCTAAATGAACAATTTCCTGAAATCATCAAACAATGTGAAGAACTTACAGAGAAGGTATCTGAGCATTTACCGTTAGTCTTAGATGGCGAGCTATGTATACTTGAATCACCCTACAAAGCCAGTTTTGAAGCAATTCAGATACGTGGACGCATGCGTAGCTCTGAAAAGATAATCCAAAGCGCTTCTAAAAAGCCGGCTCACTTTCTAGTGTTTGATTTTCTTGAACACAAAGGTCAGAAACTAACACAAAAGAAATGGGTCGACCGAAAGAATGAACTTAAATCATTATTTGAAGATCTTCAGCTAACTACTGACATACATCAAGATAACCCACAATTACTTCAATTAATAAGTGCTGAAACAGAGTTGGATAAGATTTGGAAGTCAGCGACTGAACACAAAGCAGAAGGTATTATTGCTAAGAAGATTGATAGTACTTGGGAAGAAGGAAGACGAACAACTAATTGGTACAAAATAAAAAACTGGCAAGTCGGAGCATTTTTTATTATCGGTTATGATAAGAAAAATGGTTTTTTCCATGTTGGTGTTTTACGAAATCAGGCTGTATATGAAATTGGACTTTTCTCGCATGGTCTAGGATCCGATGAACGGCAAGCCTTACTTCAAGTAATTCAAAATAATGCAGTCGAGGAAACATCAACTTTCATCAAAGTTACACCAGGTATTTGTGTAGAATTATTTTACCTTGAACTCTACAAAGAACAACTCCGTCAGCCTAGTTTTTCGAAATTCCGGCTTGATTTAAGTTGGGCAGACTGTACATGGGAAAAGCTTATTAAGCATACACCTTTGCTGCCTAAGGAGATTGAAATAACCCATCCAGACAAGCCCTTATGGAAGGATAAACCGATAACGAAGCTAGATTATATTCAATATCTAGTTGAGGTTTCACCTTATATGCTTCCTTTTTTAAAGGATCGGTTACTTACTGTTATTCGATATCCACATGGGATGTACGGCGAATCTTTTTACCAGAAGAACTGTCCTGACTATGCACCTGACTTTATTAAAACTTCTATGAATGAGGGAATTAATTATATTGTCTGTAATGATATAAAGACATTGACCTGGCTTGGAAATCAATTATCCTTTGAATTTCATATACCATTTCAAACCATATATTCTAAGGGTCCATCTGAAATTGTCTTTGATCTTGATCCTCCATCAAGAGATGCATTCCCGTTAGCAATTAAGGCAGCAACCATTTTAAAGGAAGTATTTGATGGATTAAAACTTAAAACCTTTGTTAAAACATCAGGAAACAAGGGCATACAAATTTATATTCCCTTGCCTGAAAATACGTTTACCTATGACCAAACAAGACAATTTACTGAGTTTATAGCCAATTACCTTATTACAAGGGAACCTGACTATTTTACTATTGAACGTATGAAAAAGAACCGAGGTAACCGTTTGTATGTTGATTATATTCAACATGCCGAGGGGAAAACCATCGTTTCTCCTTACTCCGTTCGCGGTAATGAAGGAGCATATGTTGCAACTCCTCTGTACTGGGAAGAAGTAAATGAAAATCTGTCAATTGAAAACTTTCCACTTGAAACAATTGTTGAACGTATAAATAAAAATGGCTGTCCCTTTGCAGCTTATTTTTCAGCAAAGGATGAACAGCCATTTGAACCCGTGTTAGAATTCTTGAACCAGAGCTAAGCGCTTGGCTTAGCTTTTTTTCTTGTTTCTTTATCAAATAAGCTATAAACAATCGGGATAATAAATAACGTTAGTAGCGTACTACTTAGTAAACCTCCTATTACTGTGATACCCATTGGTTGATTTATTTCAGATCCTTCACCAAGCCCAAACGCCAAGGGTAACAATCCAAGTATAGTCGTTGAGGCAGTCATCATGACAGGTCTTGTACGATTTTTAACAGCATTTATGATCGCTTCATATGTACTCATTCCATTCTCTTTTTGTTTATTAATGTAATCAACAATAACAATTGCGTTATTTACGACAATTCCCGCTAACACAATAATTCCAATGATTGCTGTAATTCCAATTGGAGTACCAGTTGCATATAGCCCCACTGCAACACCAATAACCATTAAAGGAACTGTGAACATAATGACAAATGGATATTTTAAAGACTCAAATTGGGCAGCCATAACAATATATATAAGCACAAGTGCTAAGACAAAGGCAAGAATCATTTGGTCCATTGATGACTCTAATAATTCCCTATCCCCGCTAAATGTAATTTCAGTCTCATCAGATAGATCTAAGTCTTCAATTAATGAGTCAACCTTATTAGATATTGCACCTAGATTTGTTGTAGTTGCATATTTCACTGTAAATTGAACTGCACTTTGCTGGTCAATTCTTCTTACCGTTAATGGTCCCTCACCTATTTCAATGTTGGCAACCTCTTCAAGCCGAAGAAATGTATTAGTAGGGGTCTTTAGCAGTAATTCCTTTAGGCCATCTATACGCTTCGTAAAATCACGATCATAACTTACATCAACTGTATAAATATTATTTTCTCTATCAGTAATTTGGATTGCTTTTGTCCCCCTCGTTACATCATTAACTGTTGCTGCGATTTGTGCAGGAGCTAGTCCAGCTTCAAATGCTTTATTTTTATCAATTTCAATCTGTACCTCTTCGATTGTATTAGAGATATCGGTTGAGAATTCAGTAATGTCTTTCACATTCCCTAGGGAGTTGGCTATTTCATCTACCGCGTCATCTAACCTATCTTTGTTAGTATCCTTGACATGAAATGTCAACGTATTAGGTGTAGAACCTGAAGTGGATTGTAAATTAAATCGTACCACTGTATCAGGATGAATCTTATGGGCAGCCTTCTCAAGCTTACTTTTCATTTCATCCACAAATTCGAAGGTTGACCGCTCACGTTTGTCAAAATCCTGCATCTTGATATAAATTTCAGCTTCATTTGAACTTCCTCCACCTCTGAAGCTATCTTCTTGTGTAGAGCCAATAAGACTGACATACACGTCTACATCTTTTTCATCTGCAAGTTGTTGTTCAATGGCTCTAACCGTTTTTTCTGTCTCTTCTAATGCCATACCATTTTCAAGCTTAACTTTAATCGAGAAGAAACCTTCATCACTCTTAGGAATAAATTCAGTTCCTACTGCGTAAAGTCCAAATAAACTAACTCCAAGTATAAGAAGTGTACTTGTTAACACGACTAAACGGTTTCGTAACGACCACTTCGTAGCTCTTTCGAGAAATTTCATTCCCATTGATTCCTGGCGTTTCTTTTCTATATTTTCTGCTGGTCTTTTCAAAAACTTACTTGCAAGCATAGGTACCACTGTTAACGCAACAACTAGAGATGCAAATAAACTAAATGCAATCGTTACAGCAAACTCAGTGAATAATTCTCCAATTAGACCTGTAATAAACACAACTGGCAGAAAAACGGCAACAGTTGTTAGTGTAGATGCAATGATTGCTGTTGCAATTTCCTTTGTTCCTTCTGCAGCAGCTTCCTTCGGGTCTTTACCCATTGATAAATGCCGGTAAATGTTTTCTATAACCACAATAGAGTTATCCACAAGCATTCCAATTCCTAAAGCTAGTCCACCTAATGTTAGAATATTTAATGAGAAATCAGAAAAATACATGAGAACAAAGGTGACTATGACAGAATAAGGGATCGCTATACCAATGATAAGTGGGCTCTTTACGCTTCTTAGGAAGAAAAAGAGCACTACCATTGCAAAAAGTCCGCCTAATAACAGTGTATTGGAAATATTACCTATAGCTAGTTTCACGTAATCCCCTTGGTCAAATAAGATATCAGCTTTGACATCTTTGTATTTATCGAGTTTTAATTTTTCATTTAATTCCTTTTGAAATGCCTCAGAAACCATCGCTGTATTTGCATCAGATTGTTGAAGTACACTTACTAATAATGCCGGCTCTTGATTTGCTCTTGTAATTGTATTTTGATTCGCTGGTGCAAGTGTGACTTCAGCTAAGTCAGATAAGACAATTTCTTCTCCTGATAACGGATCGATGGTAATTGCTAAATCCTCTATCGCTTCTAGAGAATCTAATGTGGAGATAACTCTTGTTGTTAGTTCCCGTCCTTCAGATTCAATTGTATTTCCCGGTAAAGATATTGAATTTGCACGGAGTATATTTACGATATCTGACTGTGTTAGAAAGAATTCTTCTAATGCTTCCTGGTCAATTGCTACCTTAATTTCCTCTGTTATTGTTCCGGAAAGATTAACATTCGCTACACCTTCAACCTTATTTAACTCAGTTGAGAGCTCTTCAGCCAGATCCTGAAGTTTTCTCTCTTCCCCTTCCATGCTTAATGACAACTGAATAATTGGAAATTGTGAAGGATCAAACTTTAAAAAACGTGGTCTTTCAGCATCATCAGTAATCGGTGTCTGATTAATATGACTTAATATATCATTTTCGATGTCATCAAGGTGAGTTGTCCAAGAGAATTCTAGGAATATCAAAGCGGCACCCTCCCGTGAGGTGGAGGACATCGTTTTTAATCCAGGTAATGTAGAAAGACCTTGTTCAAGCGGCTTAGTTACTTTTTCTGCTACTTCATTTGGGCTTGCTCCGTAATAATTGACAACTACAACTCCCACAGGAGGATTTATATCAGGGATTAACTTCAAAGGAATATTCATCAAAGAAACTAATCCTAAAATAATCACCAGAAACATTGTAACCAATGTGAAGATTGGCCGTTTTATTGAAAAGTTACTTATGTTCATAAAAGGTTCCCCATTTCAACTAAATACTTCAGTTCATTCTTACATGTCATTATTTCCCTAATTGCTTTACCTTATAAAAAGTTAATCTACTTGTTTTCTATATATTTTCAGGCTCTTTTCTAAAAGATGGGTTTCTATTTGCTTTTTATATAGTGCGTATTATATAGTTTGGTGATTTCCGCTCCTGGCACTCGCTTTCCGCGGGCGGACCGTGAGCCTCCTCACTGAAATGCTGAAGCGGCTCGATCAGAAACGAGGAAATTGGCCGCCAATAACGCCACGTCCTGTGGCGATGGGGGCACTAGCACATCCTGTGCGTCGGAGACTCCGATAAAGAAAACTCGGTGACTGCCGAGCCTTTAGGCGAGTCAGAACCGTAGTTGCCCTTATAAGATAAGAAAGTATTTTATACTTTCTTATCTTGCAAAAGAGGCGTTTTTTGCCTCTGACGGAGGAGTTGAAATTTCTCGAGTTTCTAGCCGCTGAAGCTAGACAAGTCGCAAGCTCCTGCCCGGTCTCACCTGACTTGCACAGGACAAGGAAGGCTCCGGCAGCATAAGCATCGCACGAAGAAAATGCATAGCATTTTCGAGGATGTGCTGACGTCTACGTTAGCCACAGGACGTGGCGGCTTTTAGTAGACGTTCCTATGTCTTTCCCGCAGGACTTTGAGAAGCTCCTTTGAATTTTCCCACGCACGAAGAAAATGCAAAGCATTTTCGAGGAGTCTCGTACCATGCGCTCCAATCACCTCTGTGAAACATATTTAGCAATCTAACAATCCCTCAGAAGTTGAAAAGGAACAAGTTTAACCTAGACAGAACATATTTTTTAATCCCACAATAAAAAAGCTGTATACTCCTGTTTAGAAGTATACAGCTTTAGGTATCAGTGATTTTTATTCATTTTTTACTATTTTGGTACAGTTATACTATTCTTTAAGGTCTTCGATAGAGTCAATATCCATATAGGCTGGTACGACTAAACCGATTTTTGTTCCTTCTAGGTTTGCTCCTAGGTCTTCGAATTTACCTTCGAATTTTGTTACGTAGTCAGCATGTGTGACAGGTAACCAGCCAGCGATATGAGCGTCAACACTACCATCTGCAACACCAGTCCACATTGGACCTGCTTCTACTTGACTCATCTTCACTTCATACCCAAGGTCAGTTAACACTTTTGCAACTACGTTTGTACTTGCAATTTCACTATCCCATGCAACATAAGCTAATTTTACCTCTTCACCATTACCTTCTTCTACACCTTCAGTCCATTCAGAAACTTTGTCAGCATTATCTTCTACCCATGCTGCTGCAGCCTCCTCAGGGCTTGTTCCTTTTTGAATGTCACCCATTACAGTATTCATATCCTCTGCTGTCCAGAAGAAGTTATCTAATAGAGTGTATACCCCAGGTAAGTCTTCTTTCAAGCCAAGACGAGCAATACTATGAATATTTTCTTCTTCACCATAAACACCTTTTGGATCTTCTAAGTATTTTAGGTCATATGATGCGAACTTCCAGTGTGGAGTCCATCCTGTTATAATGATAGGTTCTTCTTTGTCATACGCTTTTTTCAATGCCGCTGTCATTGCAGCACCAGAACCTTCTACAACACTCCAATCCTCTAAGCCATATTCCTCTATTGCAGAAGCAGTTGCTTTCATAATTCCTGCACCAGGATCGATACCAATAATCTCGTATTCTACACTTTCGCCTACAGAACCTGAGCCTGCAGTACTTCCTGCTTCATCAGTACCACCACATGCTGCTAGTCCGATTGTTAATCCAATTGCTAAAGATGCTTTTGCTACTTTTTTAAACATTAAACTATTCCCCCTTGTTTATTTTTTCCTATATTTTGAGTAATCCGGTCTAAGATAATTGCGACAATAACAATTGCAAGACCGGCTTCAAAACCAGTTCCCGTTTGTAGTTGTGTTACCGCACGGTAAACATCTGCTCCTAAGCCTGGAGCTCCAACCATAGAGGCAATTACAACCATTGATAATGCAAGCATGATACTTTGATTAATACCAGCCATAATAGTTGGCATTGCTAATGGAATTTGAATTTTAATGAGTCTTTGCTTTGTAGTTGATCCAAATGCTTCAGTTGCTTCTATTAAATCCTTAGGTACTTGGTTAAGTCCCAGGATGGTAAGCCTGATTGTTGGTGGCATTGCGAATATAACGGAAGCTACAACACCTGGTACAACACCGATATTGAAGAAAAAGATTGCTGGTAATAAATAAACAAATGCAGGCATTGTTTGCATGAAGTCCAATACAGGAATCACAATATTTCCTACTGTCTTACTTTGAGAAGCCCAAATCCCTAGTGGAATTCCGACAATTACAGATATACCTACAGAAGTTAATACTAGGGCAATTGTCTCTAACATATTGGCCCAATAGCCTAGGTTATCAATTAAGAAGAGTCCTATAAATGTAAATAATGCTATTTTCCAATTACAAACCTTCCAAGCTACTAGCCCTAGGATTACCGCTAAAATTATTGAAGGGATAAAATCAAGTCCAGTTACAATTCCTTCAACAAAGCCTTCAAGACCATCAGCAATTCCTTCAAATAAGAATTCAAAATTAAAAACGAGCCAATCAATAAATGTATCAATCCAATCAGCTAAAGGTAGCTTTGGTAACAATTCTCCCATTTATAACGCCTCACTTTCATCGCTTTGAGGGAGTGGATCATCTGAGCGATAATCATTGATGTACGTGTCATTTCCTGCGAGAGCCCCGATTACTGCTCCACGTATGACAATTCCCCTTAATCGGTTATCTTCATCAACAACGGCTACAGGAATTTGAGCATTTGAGACATCATCGAATAAATCTACTAGTAGTGTCTTTGTATCTACTGTTTTGACATCCTTCTGCACTACATCAGCTAATGATAGATTTTTTTCAACTGCTCTTGATGCTTCAACAGCTGTTACTACACCAACTAGTTTCTTTTGCTTGTCTACTACATATACAGTAGACAGCCCGCTGTCCTTCATAATTTTCAAGGCCAGCCTTGCCCCTTTATCAAGCTGAACTGTTTCAGCTCTTTTCACAATATGTCCAGCTGTAAGTACTTTTGATAAATCAACATCCTCAACAAATCTTTCAACATATTCATTCGAAGGATTCATAAGTATCTCTTCAGGAGTTCCGATTTGAACAATGTTTCCGTCCTTCATTAAGGCTATCCGATCACCAATTCGTAATGCTTCATCAAGATCATGGGTAATAAAGACGATTGTTTTTTCCATTGATCCTTGTAATTCAAGAAGTTCATCTTGCATATCCTTACGAATCAGCGGATCCAGGGCACTGAAAGCTTCATCCATTAATAAAACATCAGGGTCATTGGCAAGGGCTCTTGCTAATCCTACACGTTGTTGCATTCCACCACTTAATTGATCTGGATATTGGTTTTCATAACCTACTAAGCCTACAAGTTTTAGTGATTCCATTGCTTTTTTGGAACGTTCTTGTTTGTCGACACCTTGTATCTCTAAGCCATATTCCGTATTCTGTAGTACAGTTTTATGTGGGAACAACGCGAAACGTTGGAAAACCATACTGAGCTTTTTTCTACGAACGTTTCGAATTTCTTCCTTACTCATTGAAACAACATCTTTACCGTCAATTAGGATTTGTCCCGCTGAGGGTTCTATTAATCTATTAAGAAGTCTAACTAGCGTTGATTTACCACTACCTGATAACCCCATAATTACAAAAATTTCACCTGCGTAGACTTCGAAGCTTGCCTGATTCACTCCAACAGTAGCTCCTGTACTTTTTAAAATCTCTTGCTTTGATTTCCCCTCCTTAAGTAGCTGGATTACCTTTTTTTGTTGTCGACCAAATATCTTTGTTACACCTTCGGCCTTTATCTTTATTTGTTTTTCATTTTCCATTCTGTCACCTCAATCATCGGTTAGTGAAATAATCTATATTCCCTGTTTTGTTGTTCGAATACCTGAAATACATACTCCTTAATGACCAGGAGCTTGGGTGTATATGTAGCTGAATATGTGAAGAAATAACTATGACCTTTTAATTGTAGTAATGATTTCCTTTTTACTCAAAGATGAAATAACGTGATATTCGGCCGTAAAGTTTGTAAAGTAAAAACTGTACAAACTATATATAATGTATGCTTATAATTCCTCCATATTCCTCCAATATCCTTTTGACTACTCTACTTTACTTTCATTCATCAAATATGTAGGCTATAGATATTAACCATTTTAGGAAGTGAATCTATTTTGCAGGATAAGGATAAAGACAAGCTAGAGAAAGCAAGGGAACGCGTAATTGATGCAATTGCTCAAAATATGAATTTATATGGAGTAACACCTTCTGTAGGAAGACTTTGGGGGCTTATGTACTTTCATGACGAAGCAATGACACTCGATGAAATGAAGCTTGAGCTTGGTATGAGTAAAACAAGTATGAGTACTTCCGTTCGAAATTTAATGGAATTAAAAATGGTGGACAAGGTATGGAAAAAGGGACAACGGAAAGATTTTTACGAGGTTGAAGAGGATTGGTATCAAACCTTTATTGACTTCTTTACAATAAAATGGCGAAGTGGCATTTCCATGAATGTAACTGCTATTGAAAAATCACTGGCAGAACTAAACTCACTTATACAGGATGAAACTGTACGTGAAGAAATTAAAGAAGCTGCTAAAAGTGATATTGTAAAGTTAACAGATGCATTAGAGTATTACTTCTGGTTAAACCGTTTAGTTGATAGCTTCGAATCTCATGAAATTTTTACATTTATTCCAAAGAAGTAACATCCTATTACATTGCTATTAAATAACTGTTAATACCATCATCTCTTTTCATTCACCCTCATAGTCTATCGTATGGGGGTGAAAAAATGCCAATATGGGGCTGGTTACTAGTCTTTTTTGGATCGTTAATCCTGTTAGGGTTCATTTCTGATCGTATTTCAAAGAGAAAACGTACCATCAACTCCCGCCAGGTTAAAAACAATGTAGATGAAATTAGACGTAATCAAACTGATTATCATCACTTTCATTAGATAATGTACATTTCAATATACCATTCAAAAAAGCAAAAACGTACTGGATATCCAGTACGTTTTGTTTTACACTTGTTTTTCTACTGTTTCTGGCCAATCATTATCTACTGTTGCAGACGGGGTTACACCCTCAGATAATTGATAACCCGAAATAACTACTACACCAAGCATGAATAATAGTAAAAACTTTTTCAAATCAATCACTCCTTTTATTTTATATGACTTTGCATCCTCAAGGATGAGACTGCTTTTGAATAATAAGTGCTTGCTAATTTATACTTGTGATTATCGTGATAGAGTTTCCCTAGTTTTTCAGCATAGTAGGCTACTTGATTGTGGTGCTCCAACCCTTCAAAGTAAGGTAAAGCATCTTTTTCAAGAAATTTTGTAAGTTTATCAGATTGATTTAATAAGTAATTAAAATATAAGAAATGAATTTCAAATTCTCGAAGGGTATTATGCTCTTTTAATAGCTCAATCCCCATATTTAACCATTCTTGACATGCTTCGAAATCCTCTAACTGATAATATTCCTCAATTAATCCATGAATAGATCGGAGCTTACTTGCTATCATTTTATCCTCTTTATATTGTAAGCTCTTTTTAAATTCATCGATTGCTTCATGAGATTTCCCTTGCTTAGAAAATAAGATACCAAGATTATGGTGTATTAGACCTAGTAGTTTTTTATCACTAATACTCTCTGCCACCTTGGTAGCTAAATGGTAATTTTCTTCTGCCATTTGAAACTCATCTATTCTTTCATAACTTATTCCTAACATGATTTGACACTCTGCACTTCTTGTTAAGTCATATAGAGATCTATAAATCGAAAGCGCCTTTTGAATATAGACAATACTTAAAGCCAGCTTGCCCATTCGGTTATAGGTAAGACCAATATAATAATATAAATCAGCCTTTTCCCAGTTTTCAAAATGAATACTTCCCGTTAAAATCTCTTCTGATCTTTTATAATGCTCCACAGCTACCGTGAATTTATTTATCATATAGTGAAATTGAGCTACGAATTTTTCGTAAAAGTAACTCATTTTGGTATCAAATATATCTTTAAATAACTCAATTTTTTTTATTTGTTCCTCAGCACGATCAAGTTGGTGGGTAAAAAGGAAATAACGAAGTTCATATAATACAAAAAGAATTGCTACTCTAGAATCATTTGTGAAAAGATTTTTCTCATATGTTTCATAGAACTTAGCAGTTTCCTCTTTCTTTCGGTTAATCATGCTAAAATACCATTCGTGCAGTTCTTTTAACTCCACATACTCTTCATTCTCAATTAACTTAATCCCCAATCGATCACAAAGCAATTCGAGTACTTCTATGCTTGCTGAGGTTTGATTATTTTCTATTTTTGAAAGATAAGAGATTGAGATGATCTTGCTTGCTAACTCTTCTTGCGTCATATTTTTTTGTATTCGAAAGAATCGTATTCTGCTTCCTATCTCCATATAGCATTTCCTCTCATTAGATTGGTTATATAACTGTTTCGTGAAAAACTATAAAAATCCTTTTTTATTTACTAGGTATTTTTACTTATTTTTCGCCTACTACTTTTCATTTGAGTTAGCTTGGGACTAGTTATTACATACAATAGTATCTGTCGATGTGCATTAGGTGAGATAAAGTTGTAGTTTTTTATAATACCAATCTTCTAAAATGGTATGCACCTATCTATCTACTTATGAAATATCCAATGCTAAATAGATATAAAGAACTATTCCGAATATTTTCTCCATGATGCTTCTTAGGTACTACAATGCAGGTAGAAACCGCGTATTCATTTATAGCATTTATACTTATGTACTTTCCAAAAAAAACAGCACCCCTACTATAAAATGTACCCTATAGAATAGACACTTAAAAAAAGTGCTCTTTCTATAGGGTATTTTTTGTATAATTTAAAGTACA
>NZ_JBFOKR010000002.1:316487-329738 GCF_047246645.1 Ferdinandcohnia jepli | reverse complement strand
AAAAGATTAGGTACGCATATTGGATAAAGGGTGAAGCGAAATTCACTTCACCCCAACATTTGACGTTGAACCATTTTAAAAAAGAAGGGATGATAGAAAAATGCGTGTAAATGCAAAAGTGGAAGAACGTACTGATACTTCTGCGCAAATGAATGGTGCCTTAATGCTAATTGAAGCATTAAAGCGGGAGAATGTAGAAGTCATTTTTGGATACCCTGGCGGTGCTGTACTTTCAATTTATGATAGTTTATATGATTCTGGGATATTTCATGTTTTAGCAAGACATGAACAAGGAGGCATACATGCAGCCGAGGGTTATGCAAGAATATCTGGAAAACCAGGCGTTGTCATTGCAACTTCAGGACCTGGAGCTACAAACATTGTTACAGGGCTAACAGATGCAATGATTGATTCAATTCCACTTGTTGTATTTACAGGCCAGGTTGCTTCAACAGTAATTGGTTCGGATGCCTTTCAAGAGGCAGATGTACTCGGGATTACCATGCCAATCACAAAGCATAGCTATCAGGTTAGGGATGTAAAGGACCTACCACGAATCATTAAGGAAGCCTTCTATATCGCTACTTCTGGAAGACCTGGTCCTGTATTAATCGATATTCCAAAAGACATGACAGTGAACGAAGCTGTATTTGATTATGATCAAGACATCCATCTACCAGGCTATCAACCTACTATCCAGCCTAATCATTTACAAATTCGAAAACTGGTTGAGGCAGTTAGCCAAGCAAAAAAGCCTGTCATACTAGCGGGAGCAGGAGTACTCCATGCAAAAGCAGCTGACGAATTGAGAGAGTATGTAGAACAACAAAGTATACCTTTAGCTCATACATTGTTAGGTTTAGGCGGATTTCCTGCAGAACACCCACTTTACCTCGGTATGGCAGGTATGCATGGTACATATACCGCCAATATGGCATTACATGAATGTGATTTACTGATTAGCATCGGTGCAAGATTTGATGACCGGGTAACAGGAAATCTACAACATTTTGCTCCGCACGCTACGGTTGCTCATATTGATATCGACCCGGCGGAAATTGGGAAAAATGTTCCAACGAAGATTCCGGTTGTCGGCGATGCGAAAGAGGTGCTAAAAAGTCTTATTCATCAGAATGGAAAACAAGGTGACACAAACGAATGGAGAGAAACCTTAGCTAATTGGAAAAAAGAATATCCGCTTTGTTATCAACCGTCCGAAGAGGAGCTTAAGCCTCAAAAATTAATAGAACTTATCTATAAATATACGGGTGGTGAGGCTATCGTAACAACAGATGTTGGGCAGCACCAAATGTGGGCCGCACAATACTATCATTTTAATAAGCCGAATCGTTGGGTAACATCTGGTGGACTTGGCACGATGGGGTTTGGTTTACCAGCGAGTATTGGTGCACAATTAGCTGAAAGATCTTCTACTGTTGTTGCAATCCTAGGTGATGGTGGATTCCAGATGACAGCACAAGAACTCTCAGTTATTCATGAGCTAAAGCTCCCAATTAAAATAATCATTCTTAATAACAAAGCTTTGGGAATGGTCAGACAATGGCAGCAGATTTTTTATAATCAACGTTATTCACATTCCTTACTCCATAATCAACCAGATTTTATTAAATTAGCAGATGCATATGGCATAAAAGGGATGAAAGGAACAAATGAAAAAGAGGCTGAACAGGTGTTACAAGAAGCATTCGAATATGAAGGACCTGTGTTAATGGATTTCAGTGTTACTCCAAATGAAAATGTGTATCCAATGGTAGCACCAGGTAAGGGTCACCATGAAATGGTAGGTGTTAAGCTTTGAAGAGAATCATAACATTACTCGTAAATAACCGAGCAGGAGTGCTAAATCGAATAACGGGACTATTAACTAAGCGTCATTACAATATCGAGAGCATTACGGTTGGCCATTCTGAAACAGAAGGTGTATCTCGAATGACATTTGTTATTCATTTAGATGATGAAGCTGGTGTTGAGCAAATTACCAAACAACTCAACAAACAGATAGATGTATTGAAGGTCATGGACATCACGAATCAAGCAATCGTTGCAAGAGAGCTTGCTCTTATAAAAGTAGCCTCAACCCCTGCAAGTAGGAATGAAATATATAGTTTGATAGAACCCTTCCGAGCATCAATTATTGATGTGAGTAAGGAAAGTTTAGTTGTTCAGGTCACAGGTGAATATGAAAAGGTTGAGGCATTAATCGATTTATTAAGGCCATATGGAATAAAGGAAATTGCCAGAACTGGAACAACTGCTTTTACACGAGGCAATCAAAAGATTGTTTCGAATATGAAGTCCTATTCAATCGTTTAAAGTGTTAGTCACCTATAAGTAAAAACGTAAAGGCTATCATTCTACTAAAACTAATTTAATTTTAACAAGGGAGAGATTATTGATGACAAAGGTATATTATAACGGAGATGTTAATGATTTTGTTTTATCAAATAAAAAGGTTGCTGTAATTGGTTATGGTTCACAGGGGCATGCACATGCACAAAATCTACGCGAAAGTGGAGTAGATGTAATTGTTGGCCTTCGTGAAGGAAAGTCATGGGATCAAGCAAAACGCGACGGGCTTCCGGTGTTCTCAGTGCGTGAGGCAGTTGAGCAAGCAGACGTTGTAATGGTATTACTGCCAGATGAATATCAACCAAAGGTATATAAAGAAGAAATTGAACCAGCCTTAAAACCTGGTAATGCATTAGCGTTTGCACACGGATTCAATATTCATTTTAGTCAGGTAGTTCCACCAAGCTTTGTGGATGTGTTCTTAGTTGCCCCTAAAGGACCAGGACATTTAGTAAGACGTACCTTCACAGAGGGTGCGGGTGTACCAGCATTAATTGCTGTGGAGCAAGATGTTACTGGAAATGCAAAGGATGTTGCTCTAGCATATGCGAAAGCTATTGGTGCTGCTCGAGCAGGGGTCTTAGAGACAACTTTCCAAGAGGAGACAGAAACAGATCTCTTCGGAGAACAGGCTGTATTGTGCGGAGGACTTACTTCACTTGTAAAGGCAGGTTTTGAGACATTAGTAGAAGCGGGATATCAACCAGAGGTTGCCTACTTTGAGTGTTTACACGAACTAAAGCTAATCGTTGACTTAATGTACGAAGGTGGATTAGAGGGAATGAGATACTCCATTTCTGACACAGCACAATGGGGAGATTTTGTATCAGGCCCACGTGTGGTAAATGAAAATGTAAAAGCAGAAATGAAGGAAGTCTTAAAAGATATCCAAACCGGCAAATTTGCAAAGGGTTGGATTATAGAAAATCAAGTCAACCGTCCAGAGTTCAATGCAATTAACAAACGTGAGAGTGAGCATCAAATTGAGGTTGTGGGTCGTAAATTACGTGAAATGATGCCGTTTGTTAAACAAAAACAAGCGAAAGAAGTGGTGGGTGCTCGTGCAGAAAATTAATATATTTGACACTACATTACGTGATGGTGAACAGTCTGCTGGTGTCAATTTAAACCTTCATGAAAAACTTGAAATAGCTAAGCAACTGGAACGTCTTAATGTGGATGTAATGGAAGCGGGTTTTCCTGCTTCCTCTGAGGGTGATTTTCAGTCGGTAAAACAAATTGCCGAAATGATAAAAAATTGCTCGGTTACGGGTCTTGCACGATCCACAAAAAATGATATTGACGCTGCATGGGAGGCATTAAAGGGTGGTGTTGAACCACGGCTTCATACCTTTATAGCAACATCTCCCATTCATATGACATATAAACTTAAACAAACACCTGATCAAGTAATTGCAACAGCTGTTGAAAGTGTGAAGTACGCTTCTAAGTTTTTTCCAATTATTCAATGGTCAGCTGAAGATGCGAGTCGTTCGGATTTACCTTTTTTAGCGAAAATTATTAAAGAAGTAATTGATGCCGGTGCATCTGTTATTAATATCCCTGATACCGTCGGTTATGGAACGCCGGAAGAGTACGGTAGAATTTTTAGCTATCTACAAGAAAATGTGCCAAATATTGAAAAGGTTATTCTATCCGCTCATTGTCATGATGATTTAGGGATGGCGGTTTCAAACTCACTTTCTGCTGTAGAGCATGGAGTATTACAGATCGAAGGTACGATTAACGGGATTGGCGAACGAGCTGGGAATGCTTCTTTAGAAGAAGTCGCTGTTGCCTTGCATATACGTCAAGACTACTACAAAGCTAAAACCAGATTAAATCTCGGTGAAATAAAAAGAACGAGTGATTTAGTTAGTAAACTTACAGGGATGATAATTCCACCTAATAAAGCAATTATCGGTAAAAATGCATTTGCCCATGAGTCAGGAATTCATCAGGATGGTGTACTAAAGGAAAAGACCACTTATGAGATCATCTCTCCTGAGTTAGTGGGAGTAAAATCCAATTCAATGGTTCTTGGAAAGCACTCAGGACGACATGCATTCCGAAATCGGATTATTGAACTGGGCTATACGTTAGAAGAACAAGAAGTAAATCACGTATTCAAGCTCTTCAAAGCATTAGCAGATAAGAAAAAAGAGATCACAGATGATGATTTAATTACACTTTTAGTCGATGAAAAATTAACAAATCTTGAAGATGCGTATCAATTAACAGCGATGCAGGTTCAATATGGTACGACTCAAGTTCCAACAGCAACTATCACATTAACGGACCGTGAAGGTAATCAGATACAAGAGGCGGCAACTGGTTCAGGTAGTGTTGAAGCACTATATAACACTCTGGAACGATGTATTGGTATAACAATTACTCTTGATGATTATCGAATACAATCAGTTGGTGCAGGGCGTGATGCTCTTGCGGAAGTTTATGTGAAAATCAAGCATGAAAACTATGAAAGTAGTGGAAGAGGGACTGCTCAAGACGTGCTAGAAGCTTCTGCAAAAGCATATGTAAACGCAGTGAATCGACTCTTATCTGTTGAGCAAAACAAAAGGATACTCGATAAGGTTGGTGTATAAACCTACTAATTTCAGTGTTTAAAGGCGAAGGGTAATGCTATTACTAAGAGACTTACTAATTCGCGAAAAAATAAAAGAGGAGGAGTCAGAATGAAGAAAAGTATTGCCGTACTTCGTGGAGATGGAGTTGGAAAAGAAGTAACAAAAGGGGCAATTGAAGTACTGAAGGCTGTAGGTGAGCAATTTAATCATGAATTTACATTTCAGTACGCTTTAATAGGTGGCACGGCAATTGATTACGAAGGCACTCCTCTTCCTGCAGAAACACTGGAGATATGTAAGAAGAGTGATGCAGTGCTACTTGGTGCAGTTGGTGGCCCGAAGTGGGATTCAAATCCACCACATTTAAGACCTGAAAAAGGATTGCTCCAAATACGGAAAGCTTTAAATCTGTACGCAAATGTAAGGCCGGTAACATGTTTTACAAGTCTATTAGACTCATCTCCACTTAAAAAAGAGATTGTTGAAGATGTAGACTTTGTAATTGTGAGAGAGCTAACAGGTGGCCTTTACTTTGGAAAGCCAAGTGGCAGGAGTATGAGCGACGGTGAGGAAACAGCGGTTGATACACTATCTTATAAAAGATCAGAAATGAAGAGAATTATTGAAAAGGCCTTTGAAATGGCAAGAACAAGAAGAAATAAAGTAACATCTGTTGATAAAGCAAATGTATTGGAATCCAGCCGCATGTGGCGTGAAGTTGCTGAGGAAGTTGCAAATCAATACCCAGACGTAACGCTTGAACACATGCTTGTAGATAATGCAGCAATGCAGCTAATCCGAAATCCGAGACAATTTGATGTCGTTGTTACGGAAAATATGTTTGGAGATATTTTAAGTGATGAAGCATCCATGTTAACAGGTTCATTAGGAATGCTTCCTTCAGCTAGTCTTTCATCAGAAGGACCAAGTCTGTATGAACCGATTCATGGATCTGCACCTGATATTGCAGGGAAGAATCTAGCAAATCCAGTTGCAACTGTTTTATCTGCCGCGATGCTCCTTCGCCTATCCTTTGGTATGGAAGAAGAAGCAAAAGCGATAGAAAAGGCAGTAGAACAAGTGTTAGATGCAGGTTACCGTACAGCTGATGTAGCTAAACTTGGTAAACGACCAGTCACCACAACCGAAATGATCGAGCGTATTAAAGAAGCCCTTGTAGAGGATGGGGCAATCTCGAATATCATGGCAGCTTATGCATAGGAAATTGTTTCAAATGTCAATTGGTTGACTATAAAGAAAAATTAATTCCCCTCACTTAATTTGGAAAAAGTGAGGGGTACCTTATAAAAAGTACATTTTATAGGAATTGTGAAATAAAGATAGGCTATTTTGTAAAAGATTGTTGCATAGTTAAAATATGCAATCCAAGTTGATTGAAGAGGAAGGCGGTGACTCCTCGAAAATGCATTGCATTTTCTTCGTGCGTGGGAGAATTCAAAGAAGCCTCTCAAAGTCCTGCGGGAAAAGCGGGAGACTTGAGACCCCACAGGAGCGTAGCGACGAGGAGGGTCAAGCCACGCCCGCGGAAAGCATCCGAATGGAGGGTAAATCAACTGTGATAAAAACAATAAAGTTTACGAAAACAACCTAAAGATAAAATCGATTTTACAAAAGGAGGAGAAAGGGACGATATGGCACCAAAAACAATCATTGAAAAGATATGGGAGAAGCATGTTATTAACCAAGAAGAGGGGAAACCTGATCTACTCTACATAGACTTACATCTTGTCCATGAAGTAACCTCTCCCCAGGCCTTTGAGGGATTAAGAATAAAAAATAGAAAAGTTAGAAGACCTGATTTGACTTTTGCAACAATGGATCATAATGTACCTACTACTAGTGACCGTTTTAATACAAAGGATGAAATTGCAGCAAAACAAATGAGCGCACTAGAAAAAAACTGCCAAGACTTTTCTATTAAACTAGCGGATTTACATAGTCCTGAACAGGGAATTGTTCACGTTATTGGTCCAGAGCTTGGGTTAACGCAGCCTGGCAAAACAATTGTTTGCGGAGATAGTCACACATCCACGCATGGAGCGTTTGGTGCACTTGCGTTTGGAATTGGTACAAGTGAAGTTGAGCACGTACTTGCTACTCAAACATTATGGCAACATAAGCCAAAAACAATGCAGGTAAATATCGTTGGACCATTAGCGAACGGAGTATCAGCAAAGGATGTTATTTTAACGATTATAAAAAAATATGGAATTAACTTCGGAACAGGTCATGTCATTGAGTATACCGGTGAGGCCATTCGCAATATGTCAATGGAAGAGCGAATGACAATCTGTAATATGTCAATTGAAGGTGGTGCGAAGGCAGGGTTAATTAGTCCTGATGAAGTAACCTTTTCTTATTTAAAAGGCAGGAAATATAGTCCTATTGGTGTTGATTTTGATCTGGCTATAAATAGATGGAGAGAGCTTGCTACCGACGAGGGTGCTGTATTTGATCAAGTTGTAGAAATACATGCAGAAGAAATTTTACCGACCGTTACATGGGGTACAAACCCATCTATGAGTGTAACTATCGAAGACACAGTACCATTTCCTGAGGATTTTAATAGAGAAGTAGATCGTAAAATGGCTCAGAGAGCCTATGAATATATGGGACTAGCGCCTGGAACTCCTATCTCAGAAATTGAAGTACAGCATGTATTTATTGGGTCATGTACAAACTCAAGAATCAGTGATTTAAGAGAAGCAGCAGAGGTTATTAGGGGGCATAAGGTTGCTCCAACTGTAAGAGCCCTTGTTGTACCTGGTTCTCAACAAGTCAAAATCCAGGCCGAGAAAGAAGGGTTGGCTGCGGTATTTCGTGAGGCGGGATTTGAATGGCGCGATGCGGGTTGCAGTATGTGCTTAAGTATGAATCCAGATGTAGTACCAGCAGGTGAACGCTGTGCCTCGACATCTAACCGAAACTTTGAGGGAAGACAGGGTAAGGGTGCACGAACACACTTAGTAAGCCCAGCGATGGCAGCAGCTGCAGCAATTCATGGAAGGTTCGTAGATGTACGAACAATGCAAAAAACAGCACTAGGGAAGGAGGCGTAACGATGGAACCATTTATCACACATAAAGGTAAGGTTGCAGGTATGGACCGTACAAATGTAGATACTGACCAAATTATCCCCAAGCAATTCTTAAAAAGTATTGAACGCGTAGGTTTTGGTAAATATCTATTTTTTGACTGGAGATTTACTTCAGAGGGAACGCCGGAACTTGGATTTGAACTGAATCGACCAGAAAATGCCGAAGCAACAATTCTTGTTGTAAATGAAAACTTTGGATGCGGCTCTTCTCGTGAACATGCACCATGGGCGTTGCAGGATTATGGTTTTAAAGTAATTATTGCCCCATCATTTGCAGATATTTTTTATAATAATTGTTTAAAAAATGGATTACTTCCTATTGTAGTAGATAAGGAAGACGTAGAATACTTTTTAAAAGAAGCGACCAGTCCTAATTATGAATGTACAGTTTCGTTAGAAAAGCAGACAATAGCTGATAGTAATGGTTTTACTAGAGAGTTTACTGTTAATTCTTATTGGAAAGAAATGCTTTTAAACGGTTGGGATGAAATTGACAAAACACTTTCTTATGAACAAAAAATAGATGAGTATGAGAGAAAAATGGGTGGGATGTAAGTCTCACCCTATTGTTTTCTCTTTTTTTGATTGGTAAACTAAGTACTCAAATGAATATATTTGGGGTCGGTAAACCTATGGGTAAACAAACAAAAAAGAATGATAAAGTTATACAATTTCCACAACTTAAAGAAAGATTGATGGAAAAGGGGCTTGATGCACTTAAAACCAAACACTTTAAGGATGCGCTTTCTCTATTAACTCAGGCTCAAGAACTTGAAAAAGGGAATCATGAAATAGAGTTAGGTATTGTTATTGCTTTATTTGAATTAGGTAAATTTGAAGAAGCGAAGGAAAACTGCTTAGTTATGCTGAAGGAAGATATCGGTGACTACTTTCATGTTTTACAAGTTTACGTTATGATTCTCGTTCAACTTGGACAATATGATGAAGTAAAGTCGACAATTGAGGCTGTCTTAGATGAAGGATCAGTACCTATGGATTACTTAGATAATCTTACGCAACTCCTAGAGCTAAGCAAAAGAATGATACGTACTAGTCCTACTATAGAACAGGAAGAAACATCTAGAGAGGATGTAAGAGAACAACTGCAATACGTCCTCCTGGAACAAACAGATCTTGGACAACAGCTACAAATAATTCAGTCACTAAAAGACCTGAATATACGACGCTTTTTAGACATATTTATTGAATTTTTGAGAAGTAAGGACAAGCATCCCATCGCAAAAACTTTAGCAATACAGTTATTAGTAAATAATCAGATTGATGAAGAGATAGAGGTAGAAAAGTTCAAAGAAACAATAATGGTTAATCCATCTAAACTAGAGGACCCATCTACTTCGATTTATACACAACAGATACTTTCTTTACTGGAAGATAAGCTGCAACACAACAACCCTAGCCTATATGAAACAGCTAAGGACTTGTTGCTAAGACACTTATTTGTGTTATATCCTTTTACTCTTAAAATAGAAGAAATTCCTATGTTTGCCGCTGCATTACATTTATATAGTGCTGAGCTACAAGGAATTGAAATAGAGAATCGGGAGCTTGAGGAAGAGTATGGAGTAAGCCTATTTCAACTAAAGCATACACTTGAAAAACTAGAGAAAATAGAGAGTATTTCTTTTATACAATAAGCGGTAATTACTTATTACTTTTATAAAATGTTTTTGTTGGTTAAACTTTCTAACAACATAAAAATATTCTATCTGTTGAAAGGTTAACATTCTGTGTTATAATGTAGGGGTTGCAAAATGCTTGGATGCCCTATCGGATAAGTGAAACTCCTATTACTGACCGTTAATGCGGGATGAAGAGTAGTAGCAAATTACATAGGAATAAATAGTTAGTAAATAGATGTTGGAGGGAACAATAAATGTCTGCAAAATTTGAAAAGTTAGAAGGAAATCAAGGCGTTCTAACAATAGAAGTTGACGCTGCAAAGTTCAATGAAGGACTTGACGAAGCATTCAAAAAGGTAGTAAAACAAGTAAACGTACCAGGATTCCGTAAAGGTAAAATGCCTCGTGGAATGTTTGAAAAGCGCTTTGGGGTAGAATCATTATATCAAGATGCATTAGATATCATTCTTCCTGATGCATATGAAGCTGCAATTAAAGAAACTGGTATTGAGCCAGTAGATCGTCCTGAAATTGATATCGAGACAATTGAAAAAGGCCAAAACCTTATCTTCACTGCAAAAGTTACAGTAAAGCCTGAAGTGAAATTAGGAGAGTACAAAGGTCTTGAAGTAGAAAGACTTGAAGATACTGTTTCTGATGAAGAGGTTGATGCTGAATTAACTCAACTACAAGAGCGTCACGCTGAACTTGTTGTAAAAGAAGAAGGCGCTATTGGAAACGGTGATACAGTTGTAATCGATTTTGAAGGCTTCGTTGATGGAGAAGCATTTGAAGGTGGAAAAGCTGAAAACTATTCTCTTGAAATTGGATCTGGATCATTCATTCCAGGTTTTGAAGAGCAATTAGTTGGTGTAGCAGCAGGTGCTGAAACGGATGTTGAAGTAACATTCCCAGAAGAATACCATGCTGAAAACCTAGCAGGTAAGCCAGCAACATTTAAAGTAAAAGTACACGAAATTAAAGCAAAAGAACTTCCAGCTTTAGATGATGAGTTTGCTAAAGATGTTAATGACGAAGTTGAAACATTAGACGAACTTAAATCTAAAACTAGAACACGTTTAGAAGAAACAAAGAAGCGTGATGCTGAAAACCACTTAAAAGATACGTTAATCGAAAAGGCTGCTGAAAATGCAGAGATTGATGTACCAGAAGCTATGGTTAACACTGAATTAGACCGTATGGTACGTGAATTCGAACAACGTTTACAAATGCAAGGTATGAACCTTGATCTATACTTCCAATTCTCTGGTCAAGATGAAAATGCACTTCGTGAACAAATGAAAGAAGATGCTGGTAAGCGAGTTCGTATCAACCTAACTTTAGAAGCAATTGCAAAAGTTGAAAATATAGAAGTAACTGAAGAAGAAGTAACTGCTGAACTTGAAAACATGTCAACAATGTACGGTACTTCAGTGGACGAACTTACAAAAATGCTTGGTGGCTTAGATGGAATTAAAGAAGATTTAAAAATTAGAAAAGCAATCGATTTTCTTGTAGAAAACAGCAAAAGTGTTGCATAATAATAGATAAGGGAATAACAAGGCGCGAGTTAATCGTGCCTTGTTTTGTACCTATATTTAGAAGGTATACATACAAATAAGCATTTGGTAGTAGTTTTATTATCACGATTATGGGAATGATAAAAAGGAGGGCAGATTAAATATCTTTCTGGACAATAACAGAGCACACACTTACATAATGAAGAAAAACTTGGCAAAAACCAGTACTTGTGCGTTTAGGAAAATTTTTTATATATCCTTTAAGCGGACAAAGTGTTATTATTACCTGTTTACTTAGAAAATATGGTACAATGCAATACATAACTATTTAGGTGGATTTGAGCAAGTTGGAGAAAAATCTGGGCACAAATACGCCAAGATGCATTTGATTTTATAAAGAAAAATAACGAACTATTAGTTCGAATTAGTCTAATAAGAAAGAAATAAGCATTAGGCATTCTGAAGAGAGAAGAAACAAATAAGGGGTGACATGATGTTCAAGTTTAATGATGAAAAAGGGCAACTTAAGTGTTCTTTTTGCGGGAAAACTCAAGATCAGGTCCGCAAATTGGTAGCAGGTCCTGGGGTTTATATTTGCGATGAATGTATTGAATTATGTACAGAAATCGTAGAAGAAGAGCTTGGAACAGAAGAAGAAGTTGAATTTAAAGATGTACCGAAACCAAAAGAAATAAGAGAAATATTAGATGAGTACGTAATTGGTCAGGAGGCTGCAAAAAAGTCATTAGCAGTTGCCGTATATAACCACTATAAACGTATTAATTCTAATAGCAAAATAGATGATGTTGAGTTATCAAAAAGTAATATTTGTATGATTGGTCCAACAGGTAGTGGTAAAACGTTATTAGCGCAGACCTTAGCGAGAATTTTAAATGTACCATTCGCTATTGCTGATGCAACTTCACTAACAGAAGCTGGTTATGTAGGGGAAGATGTTGAAAACATTCTCTTAAAACTAATCCAGGCTGCTGATTATGATGTTGAGAAGGCAGAGAAGGGTATCATTTATATCGATGAAATTGATAAGGTTGCTCGTAAATCTGAGAATCCTTCCATCACTCGTGATGTTTCAGGTGAAGGTGTTCAGCAAGCCCTCTTAAAAATTCTTGAAGGTACGGTTGCAAGTGTGCCTCCACAAGGTGGAAGAAAGCACCCGCACCAAGAGTTTATTCAAATTGACACTACAAATATCCTGTTTATCTGTGGTGGAGCCTTTGATGGGATTGAACAAATTATCAAACGCCGACTAGGTAAAAAAGTAATCGGTTTTGGATCAGAAGTGAAGGAAGAAGAACTAGACCAAGTATCACTTTTATCTAAATCATTACCAGAAGACTTATTAAAATTCGGTTTAATTCCAGAATTTATTGGCCGACTTCCAGTCATTGCGAGCTTAGAGCCGCTAGATGAGGATGCGTTGGTAGAAATTTTAACTAAGCCTAAAAATGCCCTTGTAAAACAATACCAAAAGATGCTTGAATTAGATGAAGTTGAACTTGACTTCGAAGATGATGCTCTATTGGAAATTGCGAAAAAAGCAATTGAACGTAAAACAGGTGCTCGTGGATTGCGTTCAATTATCGAAGGTATCATGCTTGATGTAATGTTTGATCTACCATCAAGAGACGATATCAAAAAATATATCATCACTGCAGAAACAGTGACAAATAGTACTCCTCCAAAACTTCTTTTGGATGATGGAACTATTGTTGAAAACACTGAGAAATCAGCTTAATGTAAGTAACCCCCGGGGATTTGTCCTCGGGGTTTTTGTTTTTAGAATTAAAAATTACTATTACAAGAACCGCACCCTGACGACTCCGTACCTACTCACGCCATGTTTTAAGAACGATTGGGTAAGAAAGAGAAAATACGAACCCACTCGGGCGCATTTTTATGGCTGAGTGGGTAAGAAAGAGAGAATACATACCCACTCGCGCGCTTCTTTAAAGCTGAGTGGGTAAGAAAAAGAGAATACATACCCACTCGCGCGC
>NZ_JBFOKR010000002.1:269183-316387 GCF_047246645.1 Ferdinandcohnia jepli | reverse complement strand
AGAGAATACATACCCACTCGCGCGCTTCTTTAAAGCTGAGTGGGTAAGAAAAAGAGAATACATACCCACTCGCGCGCCTCTTTAAGGCTGAGTGGGTAAGAAAGAGAGAATACATACCCACTCGCGCGCCCTTTTTAAGTTGAGTGGGTAAGAAAGAGAGAATACATACCCACTCGCGCGCCCTTTTAAAGCTGAGTGGGTAAGAAAGAGAGAATACATACCCACTCGTGCGCTTCTTTAAAGCTGAGTGGGTAAGAAAGAGAAAATACACTCGCGCACCCTATTAAAGCTAAGTGTAAAAAAGTAATTTATCCTACATTACGCCCACCCGTTACCAAATTTAAATTTAAAATTAAAGGTATAAACTACGAATTCCTTTTTTCCTTTCTCAAACCGAAAAATCCGTCAATTTTGGTTTATTCCACCTTTTCTCAGGAGATAATAGCGGGTAAGTAGACATCTTTGAGAGCAGGAGGAATAGCATGAGTTGGACAGGAATTGTTTTATTCGTACAGCTTTTTTTCGGAGTCATCATTGGACTCTATTTTTGGAATCTCCTAAAAAATCAGCGTACACAAAAGGTATCCATAGATAAAGAATCTCGAAAAGAAATGGAACAGCTTCGAAAAATGCGCGCTATCAAATTAACGGAACCACTAGCTGAAAGAGTACGCCCGACAAGCTTTGCTGATATCGTTGGACAAGAGGATGGGATCAGATCTCTTAAAGCAGCACTTTGTGGACCAAATCCTCAGCATGTTATTATTTACGGACCACCTGGGGTAGGAAAGACTGCGGCAGCAAGACTTGTGATGGAAGAAGCAAAACGTAACGCGAAATCTCCATTTAAACAAAATGCAGTCTTTGTTGAATTGGATGCTACGACAGCACGATTTGATGAGAGAGGGATTGCCGATCCATTAATTGGTTCCGTTCACGACCCGATTTATCAAGGAGCTGGAGCAATGGGTCAGGCGGGTATTCCCCAACCAAAGCCTGGTGCAGTTACCCATGCACATGGCGGTGTTTTGTTCATTGATGAAATCGGAGAGCTACATCCCATTCAGATGAACAAAATGCTAAAAGTGTTAGAAGATCGAAAGGTATTTTTAGAAAGTGCTTATTATAGTGAAGAAAACACACAAATTCCTACACATATTCATGACATTTTTAAGAACGGGCTTCCAGCCGACTTCCGTATGATTGGTGCTACGACGAGGACTCCAAGTGAAATACCACCTGCGATCCGCTCACGTTGTTTGGAGGTTTTCTTCAGAGAATTAGACCAAGATGAGTTAGCAATAGTTACGAGAAAAGCACTTGATAAAGTGGGAATGAAGGCTACTGAAAAAGGGATTTCAACTCTTGCCTCATATGCGCGAAATGGGCGTGAGGTTGTCAATATGGTTCAAATTGCTGCAGGTATTGCAATCTCTGAGGATCGGGATTATATCAAGGATGAGGATATTGAATGGGTACTACATTCAAGCCAGTTAACACCTCGTTATGATAAAAAAATTTATCCTAGTGCAAGAGTAGGACTTGTAAATGGCTTAGCTGTATATGGTCCTAATACAGGGGCATTATTAGAAATTGAGGTCACTGTAATACCAGCCAAAGAAAAAAATGGAACGATAAATATTACTGGAATTGTAGAAGAAGAAAGCATCGGCGATCGTGGAAAATCAATTAGAAGAAAAAGTATGGCTAAGGGCTCAATAGAAAATGTAATTACAGTGTTACGGTCAATGGGTGTTCCAGCTTCAGATTATGATATTCATGTAAACTTTCCAGGTGGAATTCCTATTGATGGACCTTCTGCGGGGATTGCAATGGCGACTGGTATTTATTCAGCGATACATAAATTCCCGGTTTACCATACCGTTGCAATGACAGGTGAAATTAGTATCCACGGAAACGTAAAACCTATCGGCGGTGTCATTCCAAAAATTAAAGCAGCAAAGCAAGCAGGAGCCAAGAAAGTGATCATCCCAAAAGAGAATATGCAATCTATCCTAAAGGATATTGATGGTATAGAAATTATCCCAGTAACAAATCTAGAGGAAGTATTTGAAATTGCGATTGAGACTCCAGAACGCCAGAAGCGGGCAAAAGAGTCTATCATACCAGCATCAACGAATTATTCGAAGACAGAATCAGTTTAAAATATACCGACTTCGACATACTAAGAAAGAACGTCGAAGTCTTTTTTATTTAATCCCTGGAAGAAACAGTAATTCCTTCGACAGCCCTCTTTTTAAAAGTGATAATCCACAAAATAGACACTGGCAGGTAAATAAGATAAAATACACAGTTAAGAACTATATTCAATTTTGAGGTGTTTGGCAATGAAAAAGAAAAAAGAAATCATTGTTCCACTTTTACCACTTCGAGGATTATTGGTTTATCCAACAATGGTATTACATCTGGATGTTGGTCGTGACAAGTCTGTTCAGGCTTTAGAAAAAGCAATGGTTGAAGACCATATTATTTTCTTAACGACTCAAAAGGACGTTGCAATAGATGATCCAACTAAGGATGATATTTATAACATAGGAACAGTTACTCAAGTAAAGCAAATGCTAAAGCTACCAAACGGTACAATTCGTGTATTAGTTGAGGGGCTAAATCGTGCTGAAATACAGGAAATCTATGATAATGATACTTATTATTCTGTTAAGGTAAAAAACTTTGAAGAAGATGAAACAAAGAATGTTGAAACAGAAGCACTCATGCGCACAATGCTTGAGTATTTTGAACAATACATACGGTTATCAAAAAAAATCTCAACTGAAACATATACGTCTGTTACAGATATTGAAGAACCAGGCAGAATGGCGGATATCATCGCTTCTCATATTCCACTTAAGCTAAAGGAAAAACAAGAAATTCTTGAAACTCTTGATGTTCATGAGAGAATGAATAAAGTTATTACGATTATTAATAACGAAAGAGAAGTATTAAATCTTGAAAAGAAAATTGGCCAAAGAGTCAAGAAGTCAATGGAAAGAACGCAAAAGGAATATTACTTGCGTGAACAAATGAAGGCCATCCAGAAGGAATTAGGAGACAAAGAGGGTAAAACTGGTGAAGTAACGACCCTGAAAGATAAAATCGAGGCTGCGGGTATGCCAGATAATGTGAAAAATGTAGCGTTAAAAGAACTTGACCGCTATGAAAAAATTCCTCAAACTTCTGCTGAGAGTGCTGTTATACGTAACTATATTGAATGGTTATTATCGTTACCATGGACAAAATCTACTGAAGACCAGTTGGATATACATAGAGCTGAGGATATTCTTGAAAAGGACCATTTTGGCCTTGAAAAAGTCAAAGAACGTGTGCTTGAGTATTTAGCAGTTCAACAACTAACGAACTCACTAAAAGGTCCAATTTTATGTTTAGCTGGCCCTCCAGGAGTCGGGAAGACGTCCTTGGCAAAATCAGTTGCAAAATCTCTAGGAAGAAATTTTGTGCGTATTTCGCTTGGTGGTGTTCGAGACGAATCTGAAATTAGAGGACATCGTCGTACATATGTCGGGGCAATGCCAGGTAGAATCATTCAAGGTATGAAGAAGGCAGGTACGATAAACCCTGTTTTCCTTCTAGATGAAATTGATAAAATGTCTAGTGATTTTAGAGGGGACCCTTCCGCTGCTATGTTAGAAGTCCTTGATCCTGAACAAAACTTTAATTTCAGTGATCATTTCATTGAGGAACCTTATGATTTATCAAAGGTTATGTTTATTGCAACTGCAAATAACCTGGCAACCATTCCTGGTCCACTTCGTGATCGTATGGAGATCATTACAATTGCTGGATATACAGAGCTTGAAAAAGTTCATATTGCAAAGGATCATTTATTACCTAGAAAAGTTGAAGAACATGGCTTGACCAAAGGAAAGCTTCAAGTTCGTGAAGATGCTTTATTAAGTATCATTCGTCATTATACAAGAGAAGCCGGTGTCCGTAGTCTTGAGAGACAACTTGCAACTATTTGCCGAAAAGTAGCAAAAATCATTGTTTCAGGCGAGCGAAAGAAGGTTGTCATTACAGATAAAAACCTTGTTGAGTTTTTAGGAAAACCAGTGTTCCGTTACGGGCAAGCTGAACTTGAAGATCAAGTAGGTGTTGCTACTGGTCTAGCTTATACTGCTTTTGGCGGTGATACACTGTCAATTGAAGTATCGATTGCTCCTGGTAAAGGAAAGCTTGTTTTAACAGGGAAGCTTGGAGATGTCATGAAAGAGTCTGCACAAGCTGCATTTAGTTATATTCGTTCAAAAGCAACAGAATTAAATATTGACCCTGATTTCAACGAGAAAAACGATATCCACCTTCATGTTCCGGAAGGTGCAGTTCCAAAGGATGGCCCATCAGCGGGTATCACGATTGCTACGGCACTTATTTCTGCATTGACAGGAAGAGCAGTCCGTAAAGAGGTTGGAATGACTGGTGAAATCACTCTAAGAGGTCGTGTTTTACCAATTGGTGGATTAAAAGAAAAATCACTTAGTGCACATCGAGCTGGTTTAACAAAGGTACTCTTCCCGAAGGATAATGAGAAGGACTTAGATGATATCCCAGAAAGTGTTAAAAAAGATATGGAGTTTGTGCCGGTATCTCATTTAGACGAGGTACTCAAACATGCTCTAACAGAGGAGAAAAAATGAAAGTAACAAGTGCAGAAATTGTAATAAGTGCTGTTAAACCAGATCAATATCCTGAAGTGGATTTACCAGAGTTTGCTCTAGCAGGTCGTTCGAATGTAGGGAAGTCATCCTTTATTAATAAGATGATCAATCGTAAAGCATTAGCAAGAACATCCTCTAAGCCAGGAAAAACACAAACATTGAATTTCTATCTTATCAATGAGTTGCTTCATTTTGTTGATGTTCCAGGATATGGATATGCAAAGGTATCTAAACGTGAAAGAGAAATATGGGGAAAGATGATTGAAACGTATTTAACAACTAGAGAACAGCTTAAGGCTGTTGTTCAAATTGTAGACTTACGACATCCTCCCTCAAAAGATGATGTTATGATGTATGAATTTGTGAAACACTATGATATACCTGTTATCATTATCGCGACAAAAGCAGATAAAATACCTAAAGGAAAATGGGATAAGCACCTAAAGGTTGTAAGAGAGACATTAAATCTTGAACCAGGCGACCATTTAATTAAGTTTTCATCTGAAACAGGATTAGGCAAAGACGAAGCATGGTCTGTTTTAAAATCTTATATGAATTCAGAAAACAGCTAATTGATTTTAGCTGTTTTTTTTATGTTATAAAAGTGGTTTTTGACAAAAAATGCAGAAACCGCATGATTCTGCAAGATTCAAGGGTGATTTACCCGAATTGGAATATGTGAGGCCATTGGTAAATACATATATGACATATAAAGGTTTTACGCTGTTGAAAATTTGTGGCGAAAAATCTATGTGAGAAAGGTTTTGCGACATAAAAAAGGGGGATACAGATTTGAAAAAGGGACTAGTTTTATTGTTAGCGATGGTTTTTCTTGTAGTTATTTTAGCTGCATGTGGAGGAGAAAAATCTTCATCAGATGGAATGTCATTAGTTGACGAAGGAAAATTCACATTTGCTTCATCTGGAGAATACAACCCATTTAGTGTTACAGATGGGGAAGGAGTAATGACGGGGTTTGATATCGAAGTTGCAGAGGCAGTAGCTAAGGAACTTGGATTAGAACCCGAGCAAAAACGCTTTAAGTTTAATAGTATTGTTGAAGGAGTTAAATCAGGTCGTTTTGATGCAGCGGTTGCCAGTCACACGATTACAGATGAGCGTCTCGAACATGTTAATTTTTCAACACCATATTATTACTCTGGGCCACAAATCTTTGTAAGGCCAGATAGTGATATCAAAAGTCTTGATGACCTAAAAGGATTAGAAGTTGCAGTGTCAAAGGGCTCTACCTATGCTAAAACTGCACAAGAAGTAACAGATAATGTGATTCAATATGATAGCGATGTAACGGCGTTAGAAGCATTATCAATCGGTAAACATGATGCAGTTATTACAGACTTTTTAACAGGAAAAGAGGCAATTGGTTCAGGTATAGAGATCGAGGGTAAGGAAATACTCGGGCTAAGTGAACAAGCAATTGCTGTATCGAAAGAAAATGAAGAATTACTGAAAAAAATAAATGAAGCACTCGAAAAACTTAGAGAGGACGGCACGTTGAAGAAAATTAGTGAAAAATACTTTAAAGAAGATATTACAACAGACCCACAGAGTGAATAGTTCTTTCAAACGAATGTAGTTCTTCTACATTCGTTTCTTTTACAACAGAACTTTTATTATAACCACGTAAAGTGAGGAGATGAAAACAATTGCCGGAGTTTAGTCACGTCCTTGAGCAACTCATAGCTTCATATCCCATATTTTTAAAGGGAATGCTGTTAACTCTTCAAGTAACGGCAGTATCTATATTAATAGCAATCTTTATAGGTTTGTTTTTTGCTTTCCTAAAAATATCAAGTAAAAAAGCACTTGAAAAGATTGCAGATCTGTACATCTACCTTGTTAGGGGTACACCCTTAATTGTTCAAATCTTTGTCTTTTATTTTGGATTGACTTCTCTAGATATTTCAATGTTTTGGGCAGTAACATTGGGTCTCGCTTTTCATAACGGGGCATATATAGCTGAGATATTCAGGGGAGCAATCCAGTCAATTGATAGTGGCCAAATGGAAGCAGGACAATCGCTTGGTATGAGCAAGGTATTAACGATGCGGAGAATCATTTTACCACAAGCATTTCGAAGAGCGCTTCCACCCCTCGGAAACCAATTTATTATCGGGTTAAAAGATTCTTCGCTAGCAGCATTTATCGGATTAAACGAGCTGTTTAATGTCTCAACAACACTTGGGTCAAATAACTTTGATTATATGACCTACTTGTTGATAGTAGCAGTCTATTATTTATTTCTAGTTCTTATCTTTACGATACTTGTTGGTATGCTTGAGAGAAAATTATCTGCAAGTGAAAAATAAGGGGGTGACAATAAATTGGGTAAAAAAGAAATGATACGAGTAGAGAACTTAAATAAATCATTTGGCGACCTGCATGTTTTAAAAGATATAAACATCGAAGTAAAAGAGAGTGAAGTTGTGTGTTTAATAGGAGCGAGCGGTTCTGGTAAAAGTACGTTGCTTCGTTGTTTAAATTTTTTAGAAATAAAAGATAGTGGCTTGATATTAATAAATAATGAAGAGATTAACCCTCAAAAAGACAATTTGAATCAGGTTCGACAACGAGTGGGTATGGTGTTTCAACACTTTAATTTATTCCCACATATGACTGTAATTGAAAATGTCATTGAAGCACCAACTCAGGTGAAAAAGATTCCTAAGCAACAAGCAATTGAAGAAGCGAGGGAGCTTTTACAAAAGGTAGGATTAGCAGAAAAAGAAAATGTGTATCCATCAAAATTATCAGGCGGACAAAAACAACGGGTAGCAATTGCCCGTGCACTAGCAATGAAGCCAGAAATAATGTTATTTGACGAACCTACTTCCGCCCTCGACCCAGAGTTAGTCGGTGAGGTACTAGCGACCATGAAGCAGTTAGCAAATGAAGGTATGACAATGGTTGTTGTTACCCATGAAATGGGGTTTGCTCGTGAAGTTGCGGATATGGTTGTTTATATGCATGATGGTAAAATTGTGGAGGTCGGAATACCGAAAGACATTTTCGCTAACCCAAAAGAACAGCGTACAAGGGATTTTTTAAATTCGGTTTTATAAATAAAGAAAAGACAGAGCCCAATACTCTGTCTTTTTGCATGATTAGTATATTTTACCTTTTCTTAATAAATAATAAGTAGACACCTACGCCGACTAGAATTAGTGGCCAATAATTTAATATAAAGGCAAAACCACCTTCTAAAAAGTCGAGCCAACCCATAAATCGGTTGTAATTAAGGAATAACAACGAAACAACTAAAACAAGTATACTTTGAAATAGACCATTTTTCGTTTTGAAATATGTAAGCAGCAGACCTAGTCCAATGATAAACAAAAGCGTTCCAGATTGCTTTGGCCAAAAAGCTAGCTGATTGATCCCATGGAAATGAAATCCGAAACCTACTAAAATGACACCCGGTAGGATGCTGCCGTGATTGTTTTCAGAATATGCTTGAACAAGAAAAGCAATGCCAACAATGATTACAAGTGTTGGCCAGGAATAAAAATGTGTAAATACTGGTATTTGGAGTTGCTGGAGAAGGAGATAGCAACCAATCCCAACTAAGATAATACCAGAAAATATATTGTTCTTTTTCATACGGTCCTCCGTGCTAGTTACTTGATTTGACCACGTTTTTTTGTTAATGTAACCTTTGTAGTATAACGAAATATGTACGAATATGTTCTTATATGTCTATTATAAATTCTACTTACAATCTTAGCATAGGTTGTCAAATAGTGTTCACACATTTTTCGATTTTTTGTAATAATGCACATGCTATAATATAGATAGTTTTTGTGTTCGTCTTTAACAACATAAACGAATTAATTATGAACTAAAACATTTTAGTGGGGGGATTAGAGCTATGCATACAATTATGGTCGGATTAAATTATAAAACAGCCCCTGTTGAAATACGTGAAAAGCTTACTTTTGACCCCAATGATATTGCAAAAGCAATGAAGGAATTAAAAACAAAAAAGAGTATCCTTGAGAATATTATCGTCTCAACTTGTAACCGTACGGAAATTTACGCGGTTGTTGATCAGGTTCATACTGGACGTTATTACATCAAGGCCTTTCTTTCAGAGTGGTTCGGAATTGATAAGGAAGAGTTTTCTCCGTATTTAACAATTTTTGAAAATGAGGGTGCAGTTGACCATCTTTTCCATGTGACTTGTGGACTTAACTCAATGGTAGTTGGTGAGACTCAAATTCTTGGACAAATCCGTTCAAGCTTTTTATCAGCTCAAGAAGATGGAACTTCTGGTACTGTATTTAATCACTTATTTAAACAGGCAGTTACACTTGCAAAAAAGGCTCACTCAGAAACTGAGATTGGCTCAAATGCTGTTTCTGTGAGTTATGCAGCCGTGGAACTTGCAAAGAAAATATTCGGTGATTTATCATCGAAAAATGTGCTGATTTTAGGTGCAGGTAAAATGGGTGAATTAGCCGTTCAAAATCTTTATGGTTCAGGTGTGAAAAAAGTTACAGTCATGAACCGTACATTTGAAAAGGCAAAAAATTTAGCTGAAAAATTCCAAGGTGAAGCAAAAACAATTGAAGAGTTACAGTGTGCTTTAGTTGATGCCGATATCATGATTAGTTCAACAGGTGCGAAGGGTTATGTTATTACAAAGGACATGATGCAGAATGTTGAGCGAATGAGAAAAGGCCGTCCATTATTTATGGTAGACATTGCAGTACCAAGGGATTTAGACCCAGCGCTTGCTGAACTTGAAAGTATCTTCTTGTATGATATTGATGATCTAGAAGGCATTGTCGAGGCTAATATGCAAGAGCGTATGGTAGCGGCTGAGGCAATTGAGGTAATGATTGAAGCTGAAATAGTTGAATTTAAATCTTGGTTAAACACACTAGGTGTTGTACCAGTTATTTCAGCACTTCGTAACAAAGCATTAGCCATTCAAGCTGAAACAATGGAAAGCATTGAAAGAAAAATGCCAAGTCTAACAGACCGTGAGAAAAAGGTGTTAAATAAACATACAAAGAGTATTATCAATCAGCTGTTAAAAGACCCTATTTTACAGGCTAAAGAGCTTGCTGCAGAACCAAATGCCAAGGAATCTCTAGCATTGTTTATGAAGATTTTTGATATTGAAGAAGCAGTTGATATCGAAAAAGGGAAACAAAAACAACAAAATGAACTGGTTGATGTGATAGCAGCTGGTAAAAAGCAGCCTTCTCTACAGTCATAAGAGAGGAATCCTATATGGTAGAGATGAATGTAATGAGATTACATGAGTTTACGGTAATTCTCTATGCACTAAGTGTGTTACTTTATTTTATAGACTTTCTCCATAACAACCGGAAGGTAAACACATTTGCCTTCTGGTTACTTGCATTTGTATGGATAATTCAAACGATATTTCTTATTTTTAGGGTCATTGATACAGGTAGGTTTCCGATATTATCTATGTTTGAAGGACTCTATTTTTATGCCTGGGTATTAATCTCCCTATCGCTACTTCTTACAAAATTTTTAAAAGTTGATTTCATTGTGTTTTTTACCAATTTAATTGGTTTCTTCATAATGGCTCTTCACACTTTTGCACCGGGTCAGCATGGTTCCAGTGCAGTAGAAGGACAGCTAATTTCTGAATTACTTATGATACATATTACAATGGCGATTCTTTCATATGGTGCTTTTTCTCTGTCATTTGTTTTTTCAATTCTTTATGCGATTCAATACAATCTATTAAAGCAAAAAAAGTGGGGGAAACGACTCCTTAGAATGGATGACTTATCAAAGCTTGATCATATGTCATATGTATTGAATTTGATTGGTGTGCCAATGCTTTTACTGTCGTTGCTTTTAGGAGTTTTATGGGCATACCTAAAACTAGATAATTTTTATTTATATGATGCGAAGGTATTAGGCTCCTTTTTTGTGTTACTAATATATGCATGGTATCTATATAAAAGAGTTGTGCAAAAGCTTCAAGGAAAAACAATTGCCTTTTGGAATATGGGAGCGTTTCTACTTCTACTAATAAATTTCTTTTTATTTGGAAGTCTATCTCGTTTTCATTTTTGGCATTCATAACTAGGAGGAACATAATGCGTAAAATTATTGTAGGCTCAAGAAAAAGTAAACTTGCGATTACTCAAACAAATTGGGTTATCCAACAATTGAAAAATTTAGGAGTACCTTATGAATTTGAGGTAAAGGAAATCGTAACAAAGGGTGACAAAATTCTTGATGTAACTTTATCAAAGGTTGGTGGAAAAGGCCTTTTTGTAAAAGAGATTGAGCAAGCTCTATATGATAAAGAAATAGACATGGCAGTACATAGTATGAAGGATATGCCATCTGTACTACCTGAAGGCTTTGTCATTGGTTGTGTGCCAAAACGTGAAGATCATCGTGATGTAATTATTTCAAAAGGCAATAAAGCTTTTGAGGAACTTCCTAGTGGTGCAGTTGTTGGAACGAGTAGCTTACGAAGAAGCTCACAGCTTTTAGCTAAACGTGATGACATCGAAATAAAATGGATTCGTGGAAATATTGATACAAGACTTGCAAAGCTTGAAAATGAGGATTATGACGCAATTGTGTTAGCTGCAGCTGGTCTAAAGCGAATGGGCTGGTCTGATGATGTTGTGTCAGAGTATGTAGAACCTGAAACTTGCCTACCAGCAGTTGGTCAAGGTGCATTAGCAATCGAATGTAGAGAAGAAGACGCAGAATTATTAGCTGAATTAGCAAAGTTAAATGATGAATATACCGAAACAACAGTAGCTGCTGAAAGAGTATTCCTGCACAAAATGGAAGGTGGTTGTCAGGTTCCAATTGCAGCCTACGCAACTATGAATGATCAAAAAGAAATTGCACTTACAGCATTAGTTGGTTCTCCAGATGGAAAAACCATTTATAAAGAACAAGTGTATGGAACAAATCCAATAGAAGTTGGTAACGCAGCAGCTGCTAAGCTAACAGAGCTTGGAGCTAAGAAATTAATTGACCAAGTTAAAGAGGAGCTAAATCAGTAATGGAGAGCGATAAACCTCTTTTTCAAAAAAAGGTTTTAGTTACAAGAAGTAAAACACAGGCAGCTGAGTTTTCTGAGAAAATATCAGCTGCTGGTGGGATTCCCATAGAACTACCGTTACTTGCGTTTGAAAAGCCAGAAAACGAACAGATGATACTTGAAACGATTAAAACGCTAGATACCTATGATTGGCTCGTATTTACAAGTAAAAATGGTGTAGACTATTTTTTCGAATTCTATCATCTGGTAAATCGTGAAATAAAGGGATTGCCTAAAATTGCTGTTGTAGGTACAAAAACGAAGAAGGCATTGGAGCAATATGGTGTTACTCCGGATCTTGTTCCAGCTGAGTTTATTGCAGAAGGTTTATATGAGAGTCTGGAACCATATGTAACAGTTGGAGTGCGTTTTTTATTAGCTCGAGGAAATTTATCGCGTCCCTATTTAGTTGAAAAGTTATCTGAATCAGGAGCTAAAGTTACAGATCTAATTGTCTACGAAACAGTAGAAAATGATAACGATAAAACACGGCTCATTCAACTTTTAAAAAACAAAGAAATAGATATTGTTACGTTTACAAGTCCCTCAACCGTTTCTCAGTTTTATAAGATTGTTAAACAAACAGAGTGGAAAGAGTGGACGAAGGGTACAGTATTTGCTTGCATCGGACCGCAAACGAAACTAGCGGCTATGAAGGTAGGTATTCCGATTCACATTTGTCCTAGTACATATACGATTGATGATTTACTTTTAGAAATAGAGGCGCATTGTAAGCCTAAGGAGGAATAATAAATGGAACAATTACAGTTTGCAAGACACCGTCGTTTACGTCATACAGCAAATTTACGTTCATTAGTTAGAGAAACATATTTACATAAGGAAGACTTGATTTATCCACTATTTATCGTAGAAGGAGAAAACAAAAAAGTTGAAGTTTCTTCTATGCCCGGAGTTTTTAATATTTCTCTAGATTTACTAGAAGAAGAATTAAATGAGATTGTTTCATTAGGAATTAAATCTGTTATTTTATTTGGAGTACCAGAAGAAAAGGATGAGGTTGGTACAGGAGCTTACCATGACCACGGTATCGTTCAACAAGCGATTAAGGTAACAAAGGAAAAACATCCGGAGCTTGTTGTTGTTGCTGATACTTGCCTTTGCGAATATACATCACACGGTCACTGTGGGGTAGTTGAAAATGGACAGGTTTTAAATGATCCTTCACTTGATTTACTAGCACGAACTGCAATTAGTCAGGCCAAAGCCGGGGCAGACATCATCGCACCTTCAAACATGATGGACGGCTTCGTAGCTGCTATCCGTTATGGCTTAGATGAAGCAGGCTTTGAACATGTTCCTATCATGTCATACGCAGTTAAATATTCATCTGCATTTTACGGCCCATTCCGTGATGCTGCACAAAGTGCACCTTCATTTGGTGACCGTAAAACCTATCAAATGGATTATGCAAACCGCTTAGAAGCAATTCGTGAAGCAGAGTCTGATGTTCAAGAAGGGGCAGACTTCTTAATTGTTAAGCCAGCTCTTTCATACTTAGATATTATTAGAGATGTGAAAAATAATTTTAACGCTCCAGTCGTAGCTTATAACGTAAGTGGAGAATACTCCATGGTTAAAGCTGCTGCCCTAAATGGTTGGATTAATGAAAAAGAAATTGTAATGGAAATGATGACAGGCATGAAGCGTGCAGGTGCAGATTTGATTATTACGTATCATGCAAAAGATATTGCTCGTTGGTTGGAAGAGAAATAAGGTGGTAGTGTTGCCCCTTGAAAAAGGGGAGTATCACCTCTAAAATATTGAAAGGGGTTATGACGATGAGAAGTTATGAAAAATCTAAAGCAGCATTTGCTAAAGCTGTAAAGCTAATGCCTGGTGGAGTTAACAGCCCGGTACGTGCGTTCAAATCAGTTAAAATGGACCCGATTTTTATGGAGCGTGGAAAAGGCTCAAAGATTTATGATATAGATGGAAATGAATACATAGATTATGTTTTATCATGGGGACCACTCATTCATGGTCATGCGAATGATCAAGTAGTTGAAGCAATTAAGAAGGTTACGGAACTAGGGACAAGCTTTGGTGCGCCTACTCTTTCTGAAAATAAATTAGCTGAAGTGGTTATTGAGCGAGTACCATCAATTGAAATCGTCCGTATGGTTAGCTCAGGAACAGAAGCTACAATGAGTGCATTACGATTAGCTAGAGGATATACTGGCCGAAATAAAATTATGAAGTTTGAAGGCTGCTACCATGGACATGGGGATTCTTTATTAATTAAAGCTGGTTCAGGTGTAGCCACTCTTGGTCTACCTGATAGCCCTGGTGTCCCTGAGAGTATTGCGCAAAACACGATTACTGTTCCGTATAATGATTTAGACAGTGTTCGTTATGCTTTTGAGCAATTTGGAGACGACATCGCAGGTATTATTGTAGAGCCTGTTGCTGGTAACATGGGAGTTGTTCCTCCGCTACCAGGTTTCTTAGAAGGATTGCGTGAAATCACAACTCAATATGGAGCTTTACTAATTTTTGATGAGGTAATGACTGGTTTCCGAGTTGATTATAATTGTGCACAAGGATATTTTGGAGTTACACCTGATATCACATGCTTAGGGAAAGTAATCGGTGGAGGACTTCCAGTAGGTGCGTACGGTGGTCGTGCTGACATTATGGAGAAAATTGCACCAAGCGGACCAATATATCAAGCTGGAACACTATCTGGTAACCCACTAGCAATGACAGCAGGATATGAAACACTATCACAATTAACACCAGAACATTATACTGCATTTAAAAAGAAAGCTGACCGTCTGGAACAAGGCATAGAAGCAGCTGCAAAAAAATATGATATCCCTTGTCGTATTAATCGTGCAGGTTCAATGATTGGCTTCTTCTTTACAAACGAAGAAGTAATCAACTATGAAGCAGCTAAAACGTCTAATTTAGACTATTTCGCAACTTATTATCGTGAAATGGCTGAGCAAGGCGTATTCCTTCCACCATCACAATTTGAAGGATTATTCCTATCAACTGCTCACACAGATGAGGACATTGATAAAACGATTGCTGCTGCAGAAACAGCATTTTCAAAGTTGAAGGGCTAATATCAAAGGATTGAAGGCAGACCTGGGTTTGGGTCTGTCTTTTTTTGCATTCAAAGGCTACTTTTCCTGCTGTAATAGGAGCTGGATAGAAGAATTCGGCAATAAAGCGTGAGAATCCGACAATAATGTTCTCAATTCAACATAAATAAATTAATTCGGTTGTTTTCAGGATTATTTCGGCATTAATTAAAATTATTCGTAAGTACTTTCAAAAATCAACAATTCTTCACTATTAACAATTCATTACAGCCTCCACTTTATCTACTGATATTTTGTTCTCCCACATATTATTTAAAGAACTTATCATAATTCCCTTAAAATCATCATAAAAATTGTAATGTCATAGTAAATAAGTATAGAAGGGGACTGAAAGGAGGAGTAGCTTTGTCATCTGAAAACTTACGATTTTCGGTTGAGGAATCAGTCTGGTTTCAAAAGGGACAGGAAGTCTCAGAGCTTGTTTCAATTTCTCTTGATCCAGATATTGTGATTCAAGAGCATGATCAATATGTGTCCATTCGCGGTGCATTACAACTAACTGGTGAATATCGAATAGATGAAAATGCTTCTGAAGAGGAAGAACGCGACTTTACGTCGGTAAGACTCGTAAATGAGGTGAAAACTCGTGAAGACGGAATCAGTGTATTAAATCATAGATTCCCTGTTGACATCACGATTCCTCAAAACCGTGTTCAGAGTCTTGATGAAGTATATGTATCTATCGAAGCATTTGATTATGAACTTCCAAAACGTGGCTGTCTGCAAATTATTGCGGATTTGTCTATAAGTGGAATTCAAAATGTTACGCAAACCACACCACCACCAGATGATCCTGTTGAAGAGCCAGCTAGAGAAGCATTTCCTGTGGCATCTCAAGAGGTCGAAGCTCCTGAAAAAGAGCTAGAGCTCGTTCGGAGCAGTTCTTTTGAGGAAGAACCTGTACAAGAACAGACTTTTGAAGAAGTGAGGGCAGAGCAAGAACCTGTTTCTGAAGAAGTCGAGGAAGAGGAAGTAGTACTGCAATCACCAGATGAAGTAGTGCTACATAAACCAGAGAATGAAGAGGTAGAAGAGGTCAGTGAAACAAATAATTCGCACCAGGAAGAAGCTGATGATGATTTATTCGTACCTTTTGAAGTAGAAGCGAGAAGAGAGGCATATCAGGAGCCTGAGGAACTTTTACAGGTTGTTGAAGAGCAAGTCGAGGAAGTGATAGAGGAGAAGGAAGAAGAAGTGGTGGCTACTCTAACACCACAAATTGAGGTTAAAGCAAGACATGATAATAAGCTTACTTTCGGATCAGATAACCCTAATAAAGAAACTGTAACAGCAGTTGAGGAAAGATCAGAGAAAGAGCAAACTGCAGAAGCTAGTAATCAATCTTCTACAAGAAGCGAAAATGAATTACTTCTTACGAAAATATTTGGTAGAGATGAAGTAGAAGAACATACAACAATGAAGATTTGTATTGTTCAAAGTGGTGATACGATAGATAAAATTGCGGAGCGCTATGAAATCTCTACTCAGCAATTAGTACGAGTAAACACCCTAAATGAAGATTCTTTATCAGAAGGACAGCTTTTATACATTCCTGTTCAGGTAAATATTTAAAGGAAATAAGGTGAGGCACTCCCTCACCTGTTTTGTTATTTAAGTGGATTGAAACACTATCAATAAATAGGTATAGAGAGCGGGTGGTCCTCATGGCAAAGAATGAGGTCGGAAATTATGGGCCCATCTTAAAGAAATATAATTTGCAGCCTACACATATAGAAGACCATGGAAAGATAAAGAAGGTCGTAACGAGAAACGGTGTATTCGCGCTTAAAACAATAACAAAGAAAATAAATTTACATTTTCCAGTCTTTCTTCAGCAATTATTTCAACAGGGCTATACGAGAGCGGTACCGATCTATCCTACAAGAGATGGAATGTATCTCGTCTATTACGGTCAAAACTATCATTATTTAATGCCGTGGATACAGAACCATGAACCAACTGACCGTGTCACACGTAATGATGTGATTTTTAAGGAGATAGCAAGGGTTCATCTTACTACATCGAGAAAACAAACAATAGAAGAGGATGAAATTACGAGTCATTTTGAGGGAATTGTTAATCAGTGGGAGGAGCAAAATCAATATCTCGAGTCATTCGTAGAACAAGCTGAAAAGAAATGGTATATGTCCCCCTTTGAACTACAATTTTGCACGTATTTTTATGAGGTTAGCCTTGCTAGTCGGTTTGCACATAATCAACTTGATTGCTGGTATGACAAAGTGCAAGAAAGTAAGACCTTCCGTACCGCACTCACCCATGGAAATTTATCTGATTCACATTTCCTCTTTGATGATAATGGAAAAGGGTATCTATCTAACTTTGAGAAATCAGCTTATGGGAATCCTGTTAATGACTTAGTGAGTCTTTATTATCGATTATTAAAAACATATCCAACTCTATGTGAAAACTGTGTTGAATGGTATGAAACATATCGGAAACACAATCCGTTACGAGATGAAGAGATTTATTTATTTCTAAGCTATTTATCATACCCTGAACCAATATATCGTTGTATTAAAAATTACGAGAAAAATAGAACCAAAAGTGAGAGAGAGCATGTCCAACAGTTACAACGAGCCTATTGGCTTACCAAAAACATTGAATATGTAGCTGTAAAGATTCTTGAGGCAGAAGATAAGAGAAAGCAAGAAGAATTAAATACTGAAGAAGAAGAATCCCATACATAGGCGCTGTATGGGATTTTTTTAGATCCAATCTAAATGCAATGAAGCAGCAAATACTATTAGAAGTGCTAGGAATATGACATCAAACGATGTTGGTAGAAAAATCGTTCGGACTCCCTGTACGATTACAATCGGAATGATAAACTGTGCACAAACATCACGAGTATATCGCAGCCATGGAGGATAGCCATATTTTCGAATTCGTCTTCTCATGGTGTTTCGCTCCCTTCGAGAACTCCTATAATTAGGTTATGCTTAGGAATCATGAAAAGTTCCGCTAAATGTTTTAAAAAAGTTTGTCACGCTGACTCTGCATATGAATAAAGTAGTAAAAACTTGGTTAACCTTATTGACTATAGAGGTTGCAATTAGGTAACATTTGTAGTAGATTATATAATAAATTAAATCATCTTAATTACATGGATTGGGAAGAGTACATCGTCACACCTTCAGAGAGAGAAATCATTTGCTGGGAGATTTCTTAGGACTGTTACGTTGGAAGGTCGCCCATGAGTAGCTTTTATGAATCTTCAGTAGTAAAAGCCGGTGAAGAGCCGTTATCTTTATTGAGAGCATAGATAGTAACATATCTATGAAAAAAGGTGGTACCGCGAATTAACTCCATTCGTCCTTTTAATAGGATGAATGGAGTTTTTTATTTTTTTAGGTACTAGTAAGGAGGAAATCATATGGAAACAACAGAAAAAACATTATCAACCAAGTATGACCCGCAAGCGATTGAAGCGGGACGTTATCAGTATTGGTTAGACGGAAGGTTCTTCGAAGCAACTGGTGATGCTAACAAAACACCGTATACAATCGTAATTCCACCGCCAAACGTTACTGGTAAACTGCATTTAGGTCATGCTTGGGATACGACATTACAAGATATCGTAACCCGTATTAAAAGAATGCAGGGCTATGATGTACTTTGGTTACCGGGAATGGACCATGCAGGAATTGCAACACAGGCTAAGGTGGAAGCAAAGCTACGTGAAGAAGGAAAATCACGTTATGATCTAGGTCGTGAAAAATTCGTAGAGGAAACATGGAAGTGGAAGGAAGAGTATGCAAGTCATATTCGTGAACAATGGTCAAAGCTGGGGCTTGGATTAGATTATTCAAGAGAGCGTTTCACACTTGATGAAGGTCTTTCAAAAGCGGTTCGTGAAGTTTTCGTCACTCTATATAAAAAAGGTCTAATCTACCGTGGTGAATACATTATTAACTGGGATCCTGCTACAAAGACTGCTCTTTCAGACATTGAAGTTATCTATAAAGATGTTCAAGGTGCATTTTATCATATGCGATATCCGTTAGCAGATGGAAGCGGTCATATCGAAATTGCAACAACTCGTCCAGAAACAATGCTAGGCGATACAGCGATTGCTGTTCATCCAGAAGATGAACGATTTAAGCATTTAATTGGCAAGACTGTTATTCTCCCAATCGTTGGTAGAGAAATCCCTATCGTTGGCGATGATTACGTAGATATGGAATTTGGATCTGGAGCAGTTAAAATAACTCCAGCACATGATCCAAATGACTTCGAAGTAGGAAACAGACATAATCTTGAGCGCGTTCTAGTTATGAATGAAGATGGCTCAATGAATGCTAATGCAGGAAAGTACCAAGGACTTGATCGTTTTGAGTGTCGAAAACAAATCGTAAAGGACCTACAAGAAGAAGGTGTCCTTTTCAAGATAGAAGATCATATGCACTCAGTTGGTCATAGTGAGCGTAGTGGTGCTGTTGTTGAACCATATTTATCAACTCAATGGTTTGTAAAAATGCAACCATTAGCGGATGAAGCAATTAAGCTTCAAGCTCAGGAAGAAAAAGTACAATTTGTACCTGATCGATTTGAAAAAACATACCTACATTGGATGGAAAACATCCGTGACTGGTGTATTTCCCGTCAATTATGGTGGGGACATCGAATTCCAGCTTGGTATCACAATGAAACTGGAGAAGTACATGTAGATCATGAGCCTCCAGCAGACATTGAAAACTGGACACAGGACAATGACGTTTTAGATACATGGTTCAGCTCAGCGTTATGGCCGTTTTCAACGATGGGTTGGCCAGACGTAAATGCAGAAGACTTCAAGCGTTACTACCCAACAGATGTATTAGTAACTGGCTATGATATCATCTTCTTCTGGGTATCTCGGATGATCTTCCAAGGTCTTGAGTTCACAGGTCAACGTCCATTCAAGGATGTACTCATTCATGGTTTAGTACGTGACTCACAGGGGCGTAAGATGAGTAAATCTCTTGGTAATGGTGTAGACCCAATGGATGTAATTGCTCAATATGGTGCAGACTCTCTACGTTACTTCTTATCAACAGGAAGTTCACCAGGTCAAGACTTACGTTTCAGTATGGAAAAAGTTGAGTCAACTTGGAACTTCGCAAATAAGATTTGGAATGCCTCAAGATTTGCAATGATGAATATGGGCGATATGAAGTATGAAGATATCGACATTACTGGAGAAAAATCTGTTGCTGATAAATGGATTTTAACTCGCTTGAACGAAACAATTGCTTCTGTTACAAAGCTAGTTGATAAGTATGAATTTGGAGAAGTTGGTCGCGTACTTTACAACTTCATTTGGGACGATTTCTGTGATTGGTATATTGAAATGGCAAAACTTCCTCTATACGGTGAAGATGAGAAAGCTAAGAAAACAACTCGTTCAATTTTGGCATATGTATTAGATCACACAATGCGACTTTTACATCCGTTCATGCCGTTTATTACCGAGGAAATATGGCAGAACCTGCCACATCATGGCGAATCCATAACAATTGCAAACTGGCCAGTAGTTAAAGAAGAGTATACTGATCAAAACGCTGCATCAGAAATGCGTTTATTGGTAGATATCATTCGCTCAGTTCGAAACATTCGTGCCGAAGTTAATACACCAATGAGTAAGCAAATTAAGCTTCACATAAAGGCAAAAGATGATCAGGTATTGGAACAGCTTGAGAGTAATCGTTCATACCTTGAAAGATTCTGTAATCCAAGTGAATTAATTATCGCAACGGAGATTTCTTCGACAGAAAAAGCAATGTCTGCGGTTGTAACTGGAGCAGAATTGACTCTTCCACTTGAAGGACTTATCAATATTGATGAAGAAATCAAACGCCTGGAAAAAGAACTTGAAAAGCTTGATAAAGAAGTTGAAAGAGTTCAAAAGAAACTAGGCAATGAAGGCTTTGTTAAAAAAGCTCCTGAAAAAGTAATCGAAGAAGAGCGCGCTAAGGAGAAGGACTACATCGAAAAACGTGATGCAGTTCGCACAAGAATTACAGAATTAAAAGGGTAAGGATACACAAGAGACGAATCTACTAGTAGATTCGTCTCTACTTATGCATAAAGTGAGGAACAAATAATGATTCATACATATGAAGATGCATTATCTTGGATTCATAGTCGATTAAGACTTGGTATAAAGCCCGGCTTATCACGGATGGAGTGGATGATGGAACGACTCAACCATCCAGAGAAAAAAATTAAAGCAATTCATGTTGGAGGAACTAATGGTAAAGGTTCTACAGTTAGCTATCTTCGAAACATTTTACAACAGGCAGGCTATTCTGTAGGTACATTTACTTCTCCTTATATTGAAAGCTTTAATGAAAGAATCAGTTTGAATGGAAAACCGATTCGTGATGAAGAGATTGTTTCTCTTTTACAAGTTATCAAACCATTAGCTGATGAATTGGAACAAACTGACCTTGGTGGACCAACTGAATTTGAAGTCATTACAGCTATGGCACTTTATTATTTTGGTACAAACCCTGAAATAGACTTTGTCATCATGGAGGTCGGACTAGGAGGCAGATTTGATTCAACGAATGTCATTACACCGATGCTTTCAATTATTACAAGTATTGGGTATGATCATATGAACATCCTTGGTGATACATTAACTGAGATTGCAAGTGAGAAAGCAGGGATTATTAAAGAGGGAAAGCCTGTTATTACAGCTGTTGATCAAGAGGAAGCTATTCAAGTAATAAGCCAGAAGGCAAAACAGACAAACAGTGCTCTTTATCAATTAAGCAAGGACTTCTTTATTGTGGATCATAAGCCTTCTGAGCAAGGAGAACTTTTTTCACTTAAGACACCAAACGATACATATAAAAATCTCTTCTTATCAATGAAGGGGGCACACCAAGTAAATAATGCTAGCTTGGCTGTTATGGCAATTAAGTTATTAGTACTGGAAGGTGTAGCGAAGATTTCAGAAAAGGAACTTCTTAAAGGATTAGAAGAAACAAACTGGGTAGGACGGTTTGAACAAATATCAACACAACCACCTATTATCATTGATGGTGCACATAATCCAGAGGGAATTAAGAGCTTGGTGGATACTATTAAAACACATTTATCAGATAAGAAAGTCCATGTTGTATTTAGTGCATTGAAGGATAAAAAACTAGATAACATGATATCTCAGCTTGAAGAAGTAGCTGACTCATTAACTTTTACTAGTTTTGACTTTCCGAGAGCAGCTAGTTCAAAAGACCTATATGAAAGTTCATCAGCTAGTGATTCAATACGTGTCATAGAGAATTGGATAGAAGCAATTGAAATAAGTAAGAATAAGCTTTCTAACAGTGAGAATGAAGTGTTGCTAATAACTGGGTCACTTTATTTTATTTCAAATGTACGGCATTATATCTTATCAACTAAAAATTAATGATAGGAAAAAAGAACTAAAATGAAGACATGTATCTGAAAATTTGGTAAAATAATCATAGGATGTAAATGAGAGGAGGAAAACGTGATGGAGGTAAGTAATAGAGTTAGACATGGCCTTTGGTTAGCATGGTTTTTGCTATTTCCTATAAGCATGTGGTTATTGTATCAGAATACAGAACCAGTATTTGCTGGATTTGAGATCGATATTATAAGCTTCTTGCTACTTACTGGGCTAATCTCTGCTTTACCTATCATTGTAAACAATGTTCCTATTATGTTTACAGAGGGTGTTACTCTAGCGATTTTCCTCTTCTTTGGATTATTTATCGAAGTCTTAATTACACAAATTGCTTTAGTATTATTGTTAATTCGAGTAAGAATTGGAGTAAAGGATTCATACCGGATACCACTTAATTCCTTTTTATTCTTTTTAACTTCATTTCTTGCAGCAGTGGTCTTTTATTTACTAGGTGGAACACATGGAGTAATTGATATGTCGTCTCCTGGATTCTTGATCCCTGTAATCGGATATCAGATTACTAGATTTATCACTAACCATGCGTTGTTACGTGTGATCAAAGCTACATTATCAAAGAATCCTCAAAAAGAACCATTTATAACGAATGATGTCATTTGGGAAGGCGCAACTATTTTACTGCATTTCCCAGTAGGTCTTGTCTTATACATGTTATATATTGAAGTTGGATTAATAGCATTATTCTACGTTGGAATTCCTCTTGTTAGTTTGTCATTCATGTTACGACTCTATTATTCTAGTCAACGAATTAATGATTATTTGCAAAAAGCATCTGAAATTGGACATCAACTTGCAGGAAGATTAAAGGTTGAAGAGGTTCTAGATGTGTTTATAGAAAAAATTTGTAAAATGCTCCCTGTTGATTATGCATACATACTTGATGTTGTGGAGGATAGGGAACTTCATGTAATTAGAAGTTTTTCTACGGATAATCAAACTGACCAATCATATCCTCCTCTACGAATGGGAGAAGGTATTGCAGGTAGGGTATGGAAAGAGAAGAAAGCAATCCTTTATAATACGAAAAAAGAATTTAGAGATATAACTGAAGGTTATTTACCAGATTCGGCTGAGAGTGTCATCTGTGTTCCTGTTATAAGAAATAAACAAGTGGTAGGTGTCTTTGCACTAGCCTCAAACAAAAGACGAAGCTATGAAAAGTACCAGTTAATGATCGTTGATATCCTATCAACATATCTAGCAGTAGCAATTGAAAATGCTAGACATCATGAAGAAACCAAGAGTAAAAGTGAGATATGTTCATTAACTCGAGTCTACAATTACCGGTACTTTGAACAAGTACTAGAAACAGAGTTCAAAAAACTAGACAATCATAAAACTGGACCACTATCACTAATACTATTAGATATTGATCATTTCAAAGCCATCAATGACACTTACGGACATCAAAGTGGAAATGATGTTTTGAGAGAATTAGCTTTACGACTTAAACATCTAATTGGTAACATAGGAACAGTCGCAAGGTATGGAGGAGAAGAGTTCGTCATATTATTACCGGATACAGAAAAGGGTGCATGTTATGAACTTGCCGAGACGATCAGACAAATGATCTCTAATCGGCCATTTACTATCGAAGATGATTTGAACCAAAGTCAAAAGCGAGTAATGGTTCGTATCACGGCGAGCATTGGATTCGCAACTGCACCATATGATGCAGAAACTTCGCTTGAGCTCCTACGTCATGCTGATCGTGCTATGTATGTTGGGGCGAAGCAGGCGGGCAGGAATAGGGTTGCGGAGTATGTGAAATAAAGAAGCTCATATCTAGGCGATATGAGCTTCTTTACGTATGCTTAATTCCCTGTATAATCAACTTCTAAATCATTGTCATTAATTAAAATATTTTCATCGGAATTAAAAATCCTAATTTCTTTAGCATATACCCCTGTAACTTCATTTCCATTGCCGTTTCCTACACTATTAATGGAATCACATGTTTGTCCTGGACCAAGTAAAGTAACACCTAAGACATTTTTTGTTACTTCAGACAGTGTTAAGGTTTTTTCTACACAGATAAAGGAGTGTGGTTTTGTTAAAATGTCTTGGTAGAAGTAAGCATTACCCTTTACAATAAGTTCTCCATGGTTATTCTCTTGGAAGGTTCCATTCAAATAAAAGTTACCTTCAACAATAGCGTCTGCATGGTTATGGAAGAGGGAACCACCGTTTATGAATAAATCATGCTTAATTCTTAATTCATCTGTATTATTGTAACCACTAATGTTTAAATCTCCATTTGTATAAATACTATTTGCAATGATTGTTGATTTATCAGCGATAGTCAATCCATTTGGAAAATAAGCTTTGTCATACGTATAAGTGTTAGTACCTGTGGGAATACATGGTTCACTTGCACTTCCACAATCGTCAAACCCTTCAGGCTTAGGTGGGAAAAGATTATTAATCTGTATTGGGAACGTTGCAGTTAAAGTTTTGTCAGAGACCTGTGTTCCGTTTTTGTTAATGTAGCCAGTGCTTAAAAAGCTAAATTTATACTTCCCTTCATCTGGACTAAACCAACAATTCTTACTTGGGTCAGAATCAAAAGTAATCTTGTAAGAAGTATTAGAATCAATTGTTTTAGAATTGATAATGGTATTTGCAGTATTGATTATTGTTGTACAAGTATTATTTCTTAAATCAACATTATTAATTTTCACTTTAAAATCCCTATAAAAATGATCAATACCCATTTCTGCCGCATCGGTTGCCTGCTGAAAACTTTCCGTTTTTTGTACTTGTTCTGAACCGCTTAAGGCTTGCGCTGAAAGTACTGTTCCAAATACTGAAAGTAAAGTTATTGTAACAAGGACATATAGAAGTGTATTTCCTTTTTCATTTCTAAAATACATGGTAATTCCCTCCTTATTGCTTCCGATTTATCACTGTTTTAACACTGTAAGATAACGAGTTTTCTGTATCTTCAACATTGAGTTTTATATATAAAGGTCGGTCAGTCTTAACAAGGAGGTCACCAGAAAAGCTTGAGTAGTCCTTCGCTCCAGCAAGTATTTCATAGGAAAGATTGGGCTTACCCACCTTTTCAGAATTCAATTTAACTTCACCAGTTGTTGAATTAAAGGAGAGTACGTATTCATCAGATGTCTGGTGTAAGTTTGTTATTTGACTAAGCAGGATATTCGCTTCCTGTCCTAGAGAAAGCTTATTCTTACTCTTTTCATAATAATTCATGCTATTAAGTAAAATTCCAGTACCAAGACCTGCAATAATAGCAAAGATGGCCAGAGAGGCAAGTAATTCAATTAGTGTAAATCCCTTTTGATTATCAATACTCTTCATAACATTCCCCTCTAGCGGAATATTTTTATTTCATTAAAACTGGTACTGCTGTTACTCCACAACCTAAGGCCAATGTATTTGGAATAATAATCATATGACGTTATTTTTGCTAAATTAATAGTGTCGCTTTGAAACAGTATCGGCTGTGTTTTCACTGTACTTCCCTGTGCAAGAACCATGGTATATACTCTCGTGGTTGACAATGGGTCAAGGGAGTTGTTAATTGAATACGCATTTTGTACTTTAATTTCTAATTGTACAGGTAACTGCCAGTTTATACTTGTACCAGTTTGCATTGCAATTTGCTTTGTAATTTTAATCCATGAAGTATCTTCTTTGCCATCCTTACGAAGACTCAAATGGACTTGATTATCTTTGGGAATCACCGATATCATAAAGCCATTTTCATTTAAGTATTCAGTTTGTGATTTAATTGTGTCAGTCGGTTTCATTAAAGTACCGTCTACTAATATGCCGAATCCCCCATTATTATGTGGTGATCTAAATAGTAGTGTTCCTTTAATCGTATATTCATCAATCTCTCTCTTGATAGAGTAATAGGAAGAATCACCATCTTCTGTAAAAGTAATCGAAGAAAAACGGTTATGATTTGAATTCTTCATTTGAAAAGCAATATCGTAGGTATCAGGTTCTATAAAAATTGACTCCTCAGTTAAACCGGTCCAAATATTTAATTTTCCTTTAGCAGAAGAACTTGGTAATTCTGAAAGATTAAATATTGTATTTGTTCTTTTCTTTGGAACATATCCAAATGTTTCGGATAGAACTTTACTATCATCAGGTGTCATCACTTCCACTTTTACTTCTACAAGATTATTTGGTCCGTCTTTTAAAGACAATTTTATATCGTCAACAACCAATCCACTCATTTCATTCCATGGATTTAAAAGTTTTTTTAACGTATCGGTATTTGTGATCACTGTGTTTGTCTTTACTGTTCCGTCCGGGTTATAAATTCCACCATTCTCAGTAATGCTTTTTAGAACATCTATTGATCTATGATTCTCTTGAAGTAAAGATAGTACTTCTCTAGCATCATTAGATGCAGTTAGTGTCTCCTCATTTTGATTAGCAAACATAATTGCCTGTGAAAAGAATTTCATGAAAACCGTAAGTATTATTGTAATAATTACTATTGAAGCTAGTAGTTCGATTAATGTAAAACCTTGATTCCGTGCTTTTGGCATATATTCACCTACTTTTTGCCTACTTTCTATTATTATACGACAACTTATCTCATATGTAGAGATATGTTTACTAAATTTTCATTTTTTTACAATTTTCGTGTAGATTCGTCTTTAATAATTTGGTTTTATAAGATAAAATGTAGATTAATATAGATAATTTTGTAAAATGGGCATTAATAACTATAAAGGTGGAACGATTTGTGACTTATATCTTTTCTGGCATCGCTTTTATTATCCTTATTCCTATTATATTACTGCTTCCTTTAGGTGTTAGACCACTGACAAAATTTGTGATATTGTTACTATCTTTTTGTCTTGGTATTGTAGGTATTGTGGCTGAGCCTTTTATAGGAAAGCTACAGCTTGGGCTTATTACTATTTTACTAGTTATTGTTTTTACTTTGCTAGTAGATAAAATTAAAAAGCAAGTTCCTAAAAATAGTAAGTCAATGACAAGTAGAAAAAAGGAACTACTTATTCAAGACCAAGAAGTGGAATCCAAAAAACTTATCCCTGTAAAGTTTGTTGGCAACGATAAAACTATTAATACTGAAGACAATGAAAACAATATCAAAACTGAGGAAGTCATAGATGAATTAGTTCCAGACCATGACCAAGTTGATGAGACTATAGATGATTCTACTATTGATTTCGTTGAAAACTATGAAGTACAGGAAGAGGTTTCTGTTCATGAGGAAGTTGCCGTTTCAATAGATGATAGTTTTGAGGAACAAGATTGGCTAAATGAAATTTCAATAAATGAAGAGATTGAGACCAATAAAAGTGAAGATAAAGATAAAGAAGATGTAGGAAGTCTCGACTTCATACATAATATAGACGAAATTCTTCAAGAAAACACAGACTTTGTTGAACAAAAAGAAACTGTACCCATTGATTTCGAAGCAAATCCTCTTTTCTCAGATCTTGAGGAACTTGAAGTTGTATTAAATGAAACATATGAAGATGATATAGCGAATAAGGAACAAGAAATCTCCTCTGAATCAGAAATGGAAACGTTAGAGGTTTTAAGTTTCGATAGAAAATAAAAATAGAAGAACGGTAGCCTGATAGAAAGGGGCAACAAGTGTGGGATATCAGTTTAAAATTAAAATATTTGCCTTAATGATAGCATGTGTCTTGTTTATTTTTACATTTTCACATGTGGGTGCTAGTACGTATCGTACATATTTCTCTGGAGAACTATTTACCGAAGGCACGATGATTGGTCCAGTGGACGTTTCAGGGTTGACAAAAGATGAAGCTAAGAACTTACTACGAGCTAAAATTACAGAATGGAATACCGTTGGTAATATAACAATCATTAACGGAGATAATCAAGAAGTGCTCACAAAAGATGAGCTTTTTGTATTTCCTATTGATCAAATAGTACAAGCTGCATCAAACGGTACAGTAAATGTGTTTCCTTCAGTTATTAATAAACAGCGTTTAGAAATGGCTGTTCAAACATTAGCCAAGAAAAACTTAGATGATTTTAAACACGAGGAATTAATCAATGTCTTAACAGAAAAGGCAGGTCGATTGGACCCAGAACCGCTAGAAATCAATTTAGTTAGCTACATTATTGTCGACGAGACTCAGGTTATTTCAAAAGCGACTATTTCAAATATTAAAGACGAGACTGAAGTGAATAAATGGGTGAAGGACGTTGGCGTTATTGAAATTGGCCCGGCACAATCATTCTCTTTATCAGATTTTGTTGCCCAGACGAACGGACTTGCTTTTACAGATGAAGCATTAAGTATTATCGCAACAGGAATTTACGAAACAATTCTACCTACAAATTTTAAAATTATCGAGAGACATATAAGTGATGAGTTGCCGGCATATGCAAAACTAGGCTATGAAGCAAAAATAGATGGAAATAAAGATTTAATTTTTTATAATATCAATCCATTCCAGTATAAATTAACCTTCGCTTTAACAGGAGAAGGATTACAACTAGAGCTAATTGGAGCAAAGCTACCTAATGAGTATGAAATAATTTTGGGTGAAAAAGAAGTATATAAGCCAAAAACGATTAAACAATACTCAAGTTTAGTTAAATACGGGAAATCTGAAGTGAAAGAGAAGGGTAAAGACGGAGTGCTTGTCACCGTCTCCCGTTTAGTTAAGCAAAGCAATAAAGAGCTTGATAAGGTTAAGCTTGCGGAAGATTATTATAAACCAATTCATCGCGTTGAGGTTCATGGTCTGTTTGATCCTGAAGAACTAATTGCGGATATTATTGATGAATTACAGGATCAAAATGATACTCCTACAATTGATGAAGACGAAGAATCGGAACTAGAGAATGATGGTTCTTTATGGGATAAAGAAAACACTGAAAAATAGACATGTTGTAGAGGGGTGAGCACCCATGAAAAAAGTAAGGAAAAAGATTGGTGATTTGTTAGTTGAAACAGGTTTAATTACTGAAGAACAACTACAAGAGGCATTACGTGATAAAACTGAAACTCAGAGACTCGGAGATGCTTTATTACAAAAAGGATATTTAACTGAACAACAACTAATTGAAGTGTTAGAGTTCCAATTGGGTATTCCACATGTAAGCTTGTTTCGATATCCAATTGATCCAGCCGTCACTTCAATGGTCCCAAAGCAACTTGCTCAACGCTATAAGCTTATTCCGTTAAAGCGGGAAGGGGACAAGCTATTTGTAGCAATGGCAGACCCTATGGACTTTTTTGCTATTGAAGACCTACGTTTAAAAACTGGCTTTCAAATTGAAACTGCGATTGCGACTAAGGATGAAATACTAAGAGCTATTACAAAGTTCTATGATATCGGTGATGGCATCGATATTGAGGACGATACTGTTGAAGAAGTAGAAGAAGAACGTATAACGAATGATGACTCACCAGTAGTAAAATTGGTAAATCAAATTTTGCAAAATGCGGTTCAGCAACGTGCGAGTGATATACACATCGACCCACAGGAAACAAAAGTAATATTAAGGTATAGGGTGGACGGTGTACTACGAACTGAACGTTCCTTACCTAAAAATATGCAAGGTGTCTTAACAGCCCGTATTAAAATTATGTCAAACTTGGATATAACTGAGAGCCGTGTGCCTCAGGATGGCCGGATTAAGTTGAATCTGGACTTTCATCCGATTGACTTGCGTGTTTCTACACTTCCAACTGTATATGGTGAAAAGATAGTAATGCGTGTCTTGGATCTAAGTAATGCGTTAAATGACCTTAATTCTCTTGGATTTAATAAAGTAAATCTACAACGTTTCCTTAGCTTAATAGAACGTCCAACAGGAATAGTGTTAATTACTGGGCCAACTGGATCCGGTAAATCATCTACATTGTATGCTGCCTTAAATAATTTAAACTCTGAAGATGTAAATATCATCACGATTGAAGATCCAGTAGAATACCAGCTTGATGGAATTAACCAAATCCAAGTTAATTCAAATGTTGGAATGACCTTTGCTGCAGGTTTACGAGCAATACTACGTCAGGACCCTAATATTATAATGGTTGGGGAGATTCGTGATAAGGAAACAGCTGAAGTTTCCGTTAGAGCATCATTAACTGGGCATTTGGTTTTAAGTACTCTTCATACAAACGATTCACTAGGTACAATTACTAGATTAGTAGATATGGGAGTAGAGCCATTCTTAGTTGCTTCGTCTCTAAGTGGTGTAGTTGCGCAACGTCTCGTAAGACGAGTGTGTCGAGATTGTGGTGAGGCACATGAACCTACAAAACGAGAAGTAGAGATATTTGCTAGAAGAGGAATAAAAATTGATAAAATCATTCGTGGTCGAGGCTGTGGAACCTGCAATATGACAGGTTATAAAGGACGTGTTGCCATTCATGAACTGCTAGAGATAGACGATGAAATGCGCAGAGTTATTATGAACGGAGAATCTTTCACTAAACTTAGAGAAATTGCAATAAAGAACAGAACGATTTTCTTAATTGACGATGGCTTGTTAAAAGTTAGGCAAGGTATAACAACGACAGAGGAAATTTTAAGGGTAACATTAGCTGATTAGGTGGGTTGTGTAATGAAGGATAGAATTGATTTTATTTTACGCTCAGCTCATGAGCTAAAGGCTTCGGATATTCACATCACGGCTGGTGTACCACCAGTTTTCCGTATCCATGGTGATTTAAAGAAATACGGTAAAGATATATTGAAGCCACCAATGATAGAAGAGATGGCGAAAGGGATAATCCCCGAAGATATGTGGTCTGTATTTGAGGATAAAGGAGAACTCGATTTTTCATATGGAATTCCTGCAATATCAAGGTTCCGTGTAAACGCCTATATGCAGCGAGGGGTTATTGCGCTTGCCTTTCGTGTGATACCATCCCATATCCCAACAATTGATGATCTCCACTTGCCGCAGATTATAAAAAAGGTCTCAGAAAAACCCCAGGGACTTATCCTTGTAACGGGGCCAACTGGTAGCGGTAAATCTTCAACTATGGCAGCAATGATTAATTATATGAATCAAAATATGAGTAAGCATATTATTACACTAGAGGATCCGATTGAGTATCTTCATAAGCATGGAAATAGTATTATTGACCAACGTGAAGTGGGATTTGATACAAAGAATTTTGCTAATGGATTAAGGGCTTCTTTACGTCAGGATCCAGACGTTATTCTTGTCGGGGAAATGCGTGACTTAGAGACGATTTCAACAGCAATAACTGCAGCTGAAACCGGGCATCTTGTTATGGGAACCTTGCATACATCTAGTGCACCGTCGACAATCGACCGTATCATTGACGTATTTCCTGTATCTCAGCAAGCGCAAATCCGTATACAGCTTGCATCAGTTCTTGTTGCAGTCATTTCACAAAGACTCTTCCCAACTATTGATAAAAGTGGACGGCGTGCGGCAACTGAGATATTAGTTAATAATTCAGCTGTGGCAAACCTAATTCGTAACGAGAAGAACCACCAAATCAAGAACATTATGCAAACAAGTAGAGCTGAAGGAATGCACACCTTAGACGCTAATCTTCAGGAATTAGTACAGGCTGGTGTAATTTCGAAAGAAATTGCACAGCCATATCTACAAGAGAAGGTTGAACATAATGCCTAGATATAAATACCAGGGAAGAGATACAAAAGGGAAAAAGTCAGGTACAGTTGCAGCGCCTTCTAAACAGGAGGCAGTTTCAAAACTTAAAGAATCAGGGATTCGAGTTACCCAGGTGGATGAAGTACCAGAAACCCTATTAACAAAAGATCTATCAATAGGAAATCCAGTGAAATTACAAGATTTCACTATCTTTTTAAGACAATTTGCTACTCTAATAAAAGCTGGTGTAACCATAGTAGACTCTATGAGTATATTAGCAAGTCAGACTAGCAGTAAGGCATTGAAGCGAACTTTATTTGAAGTAGAACTTGATTTAAGAGAAGGTATATCTTTATCAGCAGCAACTTCTAAGCATAAAAAAGTGTTTTCTACTCTTTTCGTAAACATGGTGCGTGTAGGTGAGGTAGGGGGAACACTAGATGAAACGTTAGAACGACTAGCTGTTCATTTTGAAAAACAACATAAAACTAGACAAAAGATTAAATCAGCTATGGCCTATCCTGCTGTAATTGGGGTAGTAGCTATTGCAGTAGTGATCTTTTTATTAGTATCAGTTGTACCTACATTTGTAGGAATGTTTGCTGATTTTGGTGCTGATCTCCCTGCAATCACTAAATTTGTGCTTGGTGCGAGTGAAGTCATGCAAGCTTACTGGTGGGTCGTTATTCTTTTCTTTATTTTATTCTATCTAGCTATTGTTCTTGTAAAGGCAAGAAAGGAATCAAAATATTATTGGGATTATATGATTTTGAGATCGCCGATATTTGGAAAACTCCTCCAAAAAGCAGCTTTAGCAAGAATGACAAGAACTCTAAGCTCACTATTGACTAGCTCAGTACCAATACTACAGGCATTAGCTGTTGTTGAATCAATTGTTGAAAATGAAGTGATTTCGAGGGTTGTAAAGGATTCACGAACATCACTTGAAAAGGGAAGGTCAATGACGGAACCCATGAAAAAACATTGGGTATTTCCACCTTTAATTACCCAAATGATTGCAATTGGTGAGAATACGGGTTCTTTAGATGAAATGCTAGGGAAAGTAGCAACCTTTTATGAAGATGAAGTGGAAAACGCTACAGATCAGCTTAAATCATTAATAGAACCATTGATGATTGTTTTCTTAGCAGGGATTGTAGGTACTATTGTTACTTCAATTATGGTACCGATGTTCGACATATTTAATCAAATTTAATACAAATATTAAAAACTTTTACATTTTTTTGCATTTTTCGTTAAAAATGTAGTGTAATCTACAAGGAAATACAGTATAATAAAGCTAGTTTAAGGACTTTTAGACTAAGACTACTAATCTATTTAAAAAGAAAGAAGGGGAAAACATGTTTAAAAAGGTTTTAAAGAATCAAAAAGGTTTAACCTTAATTGAATTATTAGCTGTTGTTGTAATTTTGGGAATAATTGCAGCAATTGCAGTTCCTGCCATTGGTAACGTGATTAGTAACTCTCAACGTGATTCTGCGGTAGCAGAGGCACAACAAATTATTGACTCAGCTAGACTTTATATTACTACAGAAACTCCAACTTTTGATACATCAGGAGCAACACCAACCTTAACAGTGACACAAAATAATAGTGGAACAACTGTATCACCAACTCAAACTGGGGTATCTCCTTTCGAGAGTTATCTAAACAAAGCTGATAACTTTACTCTCACTGTAGAAAGAGATACAAACGGAATATTATCTTTTGAAATAACAAACCATACAGCTAATGGATTTACATTTGATGGAGTTACTGCAAATGACGGTCTAACAGATGCTGAGATTTTAACTATTTTGGATTAATAACTACTTAAGATAACCCTCAATGTGAGGGTTATCTTATTAAAAGGTGTGGAGATATTGCTAGTATTTTCTGGTTATATATTAATAGTAGCTATTTTGTTTGGTTCCTTTTTTAATGTAGTAGGTCTTCGCATCCCAAATGGAGAATCAATCGTTCACCCACGTTCTTCATGTCCAAACTGCAAACACCAATTAACTGCTAAAGAACTTGTCCCGGTGTTTTCTTTTCTTTTTCAAAAAGGCGCATGTCGAAACTGTGGTTCTCGCATATCACCCATATATCCTTCAGTTGAAGCGGTCACTGCAATTCTTTTTACGATCTCGCCACTTCTGGTGGGATGGTCAAAGGAATTGATTGTAGCTTGGACGTTGATTTCATTACTTATGATCATTTTCGTTTCCGATGTTACTTATATGATTATTCCAGACAAAGTTCTCTTATTTTTCTCACCCGTTTTTCTTATTGAGCGTATCTTTATTCCGCTTACTCCGTGGTGGGACATGCTGCTTGGAAGTGCGGTTGGATTTCTATTGCTTCTAGTAATTGCTCTCGTCAGTAAGGGGGGCATGGGAGGCGGAGATATCAAGCTTTACGCTGTGTTAGGAATAGCGCTTGGGTGGAAGTTAGTTCTTCTCTCATTTTTCTTTGCTACCATTACCGGAACAATTCTAGGTTTAGTAGGAATGGCACTAGGCAAAGTGAAAAAAGGAAAACCAATGCCATTTGGACCAGCCATCGTTATAGGTACATTGGTTGCTTATTACTTTGGTAATGAATTTTTAGATTGGTATACACACTTTATTGTTTCTTAATTAACAATCATAAGGAGAATGCATAATGGCTCTTACACTCTTTTCGTCGAAGCATATTGCAAATATTATTATAAAAGACCATGTAATCCGTTATGTTGGTGTAAAGGATTCAAACCCATTAACTGTACAGAAGTTTCGGGAACGTTACCTACCAAAAGGAATTATCCAGGAAGGTAAAATCATTGAACGGGAAACTCTTCAATTAATCCTGCAAGAGTGTGTTGCTGAATGGGGAATTAAAAATCGTGAAGTTCGTTTTGTAATCCCTGATTCATTCGTTGTAATTCGAAAGACTTCAATTCCGATTGAGGTTAAGGATGACGAAATTATGGGTTATTTGTATTTAGAACTTGGATCTACAATACACTTACCATTTGATGAACCAGTAATGGATTTTAAAAAACTGTCCGAACAAGAGGATAAAAAAGAAGTGTTACTAATTGCTGCTCCAGAGGAAATTGCGCAGGACTACTCATCTCTATTAGAAAAAGTAACCTTAAGACCAATTGCAGCAGATATTTCTCCGCTTTGTTTATATCGCTTGTTTGACTTCTGTGATAAAACCATGGAAGAAGACCATTCACTGCTTATACAATTTGACTTACAATCTGTTAATCTGAGTATCTTCCATGAACATATTCCATTGTTCATGAGACATATCACACTAGATACTTCAGTAGACGATTGGGATATACGTCAAAACCGTACCAATACAGTTGCAGAACTTATTTGGTCAAATCGTCATTATGAAATTGACGTTGTCGTCGATGATATTTTAAAAGAAATTGAGCATGTACTTGATTTCTACCGTTTTACGATTAGCCAGGGTAAGGAGCAAGTATCGAACATCCTTATAAGTGGGGATCATCCACAATTACATGTATTAGTTTCTATGTTATTGGAACGTTATGAATTACCGATTGTTACAATTGATACATTAGACAAGCTACCTATAAATTATTATCTTCCTTTGGGTTTAGCACTAAAAGAGGTGCAATAAATGTTAGTTGAAGTTAATTTACTACCCAGAAAAGAATTTAAAAATAGAGCGATATTTTTAATAGTGACTCTTATTTTAATTGTCGTTTTAGGTGGGGGCTTCTACTCCTACACAGTGTATAATAAAGTGCAATCTACAGATAAGTCTCTTAGCACTCAAATTGCTGCAGTTCAAGAACAACGGGCCACAGAGGAGAAAAAGTTCTCTGCTGATCAGGAATCAACTAATGTCATTAACTTAGAAAAAACCGTTAAATGGGCTGATGATTATTTCGTTGAGACGGTACCGTTGTTAAACCATTTATCTGGTTTACTACCTGAACGTGGTTTTATACAAGCTTTTTCTTATGTAGAAGATGGAATTGTTTCACTTGTCATCCAGTTTGATACAAATACCGAAATTGCTCATTATATTGCTTCATTAAATGCTTCAGAGTATATCGATGAAACAAAATTAAATTCGGTTGTGACAAGCTCGCCAGTAGAAGAAGAGGAAACGACTGAACAGCCAGTTATGGAAACTCAACCTGTTACTGAACCATCTGATAATCCAATAACAGTAGAGAACCCTACAGATCCTATCGATCAAGCGTCTGTACAGACAACTGAACAGGCAGTTGAAAATCAAACAACTACTGAAAAAAAGGAAAAAGACAAGAAAGAATATATTCCACGATACCTAGCTCAGTTTGAGCTTAAGATTAATAAAGATGCTTTAAAGACATTGCAAAAGGAGGGAAATTAATATGACTCTCCGATTTACTAGAAAACAAGTTTTAATTTTAGTTTTAACTCTTACCATTTTAGTCGGTGGTTTTTACCTTTGGTATTATGTAATAGTAAAACCTGTTGAAGCTAGAGTTGAACAACAGGAACGAACGCTTGTTATGGAACAAAAACTATTAGACACAGTGCTTTCCAAAAAACAGACATCAAGTGCACCAGTAGTTAGTTCAACAGAAATTCAAAAAAAGATTCCTGTTATTCCACTTGTTGAACAATTATTGCTTGAACTCGAAAGAGCGGAAACCGTTTCAAAAAGCAAAATTATTTCAATGAGCTATAGTGAAAATGCACTAACATTGGACTCACAAACAGATGCAGCACAGCAACAAGATCCAAATGCTACAACAGAAACATCTACATCTGAATCAACCGAGGGAACTGAAAATGCTGCAACTGAAACCAACCAACAGACAGAAACAACTGAAGCTACTACCGGTGAACCAATCGTTATTTCAGAATTGGAACCTGAGTTGGTAAATGGTCTTAAACAAATAACAGTCTCTCTTACTGTAGAGTCACCAAGTTATTATGAATTAGAAAAATTCTTATCTGTGGTCGAGCATCAAACAAGGATAACAAAGGTTGATTCCTTAACCATTACTGGAAGGCCTGAGTTAACTATGATCGAACAGGAGCCAACTCCACTTGTGTATGCGGTAACCATTTCTACCTTCTATATGCCAGCATTTGCGGAATTAGCAGAAGATGCTCCGAAAATTAAGGCGCCTGAGCCAAGTAAAAAGAGAAATCCTCTTACAATTGGTTTAGACAAAGAGAAGGAAGAAGAGAAGAAAAGTGAATAATATTAAAGAGAACGGTACTATAATGCCGTTCTTTTATTTTTGTTTCGGTATCTTTTGCGAACATATTTCTTTTTTAGTCCAATCACGCTTAATCTAGAAGATTATTTTTTCTTACATTCTATGTTTTCAGAAGGGTGATTGGAGCGCATGGCGGGAGACTCCTGCGGGAACAGCGTGTCCAGGTGAGACCCCGCAGGAGCTTTGCGACGAGGAGGCTCACGGACCGCCCGCGGAAAGCGAGTGCCAGGAGCGGAAATCACCAAACCATTTAGAAACACAAATTATTATTTGCAATAAAAACAATCATTACACTTTAAACACTTCACCTATTTGTAAAAAGTTCCTGATAAATCATTTAATAACTTTCTTTTAAAATAAGAGGATTTATTATACAATGATAGAGTCTGATTTTGTCAAAAATAGTAGAATAGTACTACTCTGTATCTAAAGAACTATTCGTACTTACTATGAAGATATAGTCATAAATTAATTGATAGAGTGCCTTGGAAAGAGGTGAGAACTTGGAAGCATATATTTTTGCATTAATAGCTTTTCTTTTATTTATCCCAATTATATATGTATTGCCTACCGGTTTTACGAAGTTTGGCAAGTTTCTTATCTTAGGAATAGCATTCATGCTTGCACTTATAGGTATTCTTTTTGAAACAATCCTTACCTTATGGCAAACCATACTTATCATGATACTGCTATTAACAGTAGTAGGCCTTTTTATAGAAAAGAAGTACGGTAAAACGTTGTTCCAAAAGAAAGAAATGTCAAGCGAACATGGTAAAAAGGTTATTAAATTTGAACTTGAAGATGATATCGAAGAAATTATTCAGTTTGATGGCAAGGGACCTTCAATAGCAAAACTTGAAGAACCTAAAGTAATCTCTAATAAAGCTGTTGCAATACATGAAGAAAATGACAAACCACAAGTAAGTCCTAAAGACCAAATTGAGGAACTGCAAACAAATAATCAAACTGAAATTGAAACTCCTCTAACTACAATACCTACACTCGATACGATTGAGGAACTTAAAGATCAAACAATAGAGCAAGAATTAATTGCTTCTAAATACCTACAAGATGTTATTGTGGAAAACGAAACTTTTGCTATAACCGAAACTCAAGGTGATGAATTAGAAAAAGCAATAGCTGAGATATCTGCAACTAAACAAGTTGACAATGACGAGCTAGCAAACAGCAACTCTATACTTGATGAACTCATCAAAGAAGTTGAAAAGGATGAGAATCAAATAGCAGAAAACTTATCGCTTAAGCCTACTAAACTAGTAGCAGAATTACATTCTCCATATATCGAGATCGATGATTCGGTAGAGGGAGAGATTTTTACTGAAAGTACTGAAGATAGTAATGTGGACGAAAATGATTCAACAATTGAAATTGCGAATTTTACTATAGAAGAAATTGATACAACTACAACTGACGAAGATACCATTTCACTGGAAAATGAATCTAGTAGCCAAGAACCTACAATTTCCGATATGATAGCAGAGGAAATAGAAGAAGCTGGACCTGAGGTAAATATTCCAGTTGGAAACTCACAGCTTAAACAACAGGTACTTCAAATAATGGTTTCACAGTTAAAGCTGCTGCGAAAGTCATTGCCGTCAGCGCAATATGAGAAACTAATTATTAGCCACTTGCATCCTGATTTATCAGACCGGGATTGTTATACATTTATTAGCTTGCTAATAGAACACTATGTGTTAGAGGAAAAATATCATAAATTATTAACATTACTAATGGAATATCGAGGTAGATTTAAGAAATACCCGATTATTTTACAAGAAATTAACTATTTACTAGAAGAATATTGCAAAAAATGACGAATTTTAGCGTAAAGCATGTTAAAATATATAGTAAAAGCCGTAAAAATAAATAGGTGTGGTGAATTATATGAAAAAGAGTATTGAGATCGTGGGTTTACCGATTATTAGTATTATAGATGGTACAGAGATTGGGAAGGTAAAATCCCTCGTTATAAATCCAGAAAAAGGCTCAGTGGATTTTCTTACAATCGAACATGAAGATTGGCAAGTAAGTGTAAAAGCAATTCCGTTTAAAAAGGTAATTGGTATTGGGGAATACGCAGTAACTATTGAAAGTGAAAGCTCTGTAATTGATTTAAACGAGATTCCAATTGCGAATTCTCTAGTAAATAAAAAAATTAGAATCACAAACACAAAAGTTATGACCCGTAAAGGACAACTTTTAGGTGAAGTCGTTGAATATTTTGTCGACGATGAAACAGGGAATTTACTAGGAACTCTTTTAAAGGTTTCTGGAAAAGAAGTTGCGTTAGCTTCTGATTCAGTATTGACGTACGGTAAGGATATTATCATTGTTCAAGAAGATGCTGCATCTAAGTTCTTAGAATCAGTTGAATACTTGGAAAACCCAGAGTTAGACACTCCTGAAAATGATGAATTAGCAGAATTACTAGAAGCAGCTACACCTGTTGAACCAGTTAAGAAGACTCCATTTGATGACATAGATCTTTTAATTGATCAACATGAAGAAGATGAAATTGAAGCATTACGCCAGAAGCAAGTCGACATCCTTAATGGTAAAACTGTGTTAAAGGATATCGTTGATAATGAAGGAAATGTACTTATCACAGCAGGAACTCAGCTTACTGCAGAGGATATCTTAAAAGCTCAAGACGAAGGCCCAAGTGTTGTTGTTGAGTTATCAATGAACGTAGAGTAATAGGTAAGCACGTAAATGACACCCCTCATTTACGTGCTTTTTTGTATTATGCTGTTTTAGATGTTTATATACCGTGTTAAAAAATTTGACGAAAACCTTTTACGACAAGACGACAAATGTCTTGTTCTTTTTTTTTATAGGTGTGTTAGCATGTTAAAAAATAGGTCGTTTTCTATCATAGGTGGTGTAAAAATGGACAAGACCAAGCAAATCTCTATTAAAATTAATGGGAAGCAACAAAAGGTTCCGGAGGAGCAACCAGAAATAGAGCCTTATATTAAAGTGAAGAGTAAAAAAAATCAAACCTTTACTATTGTCGAGAATGAAGAAGTGGCCGCTGCACGTGAAGAGGAAGAGGATGACTTCACTTGGGTATTACCAGACGCATCAGTAAAGAAAGATGCAACACCAGACTTTGAGATTCCGATTATTCCAATTGAGGACCTACGAAAAACAAAAGGTCCTAGTAAAATACCGCACTTTCCAAAAAAGAGCAAAAGTAGCGGAATACAGGTTTTTACTTTTAAGCAATTTTTAGTTTCTATTTTACTTGCAGTGGTGGTAGGTACAGGCTTTGGAGTTATGATTTTAAAAGTAGTAAGTGATGTAAATGCCGGGCCGGAGGGAGCACAAACTCCTCCTACTACTTCAGAAGAGACTCCTCCTCCTAGCTCAAATAATGGTAAGGAAGAGCCTGCGGCGACTGATGTTATTGAAATTCAACTCGAGTCTTTGTCTACGGGAGTTATTCAGGGTGGAAAGTTTTCTACGTTGGAAGCAGCAAACACTGTCGTAAGTCAGGTGAAAAGTAGTGGATATGCAGCGTCCGCTGTGGAACAGGATGGATCGTTCTTTGTATTTATGGGAATTGGTGCTGATCAACAAAGTATAGCTGGTATAAAGGCGGTATATGAGAGTACAGAGCTAGAATACTTTGTCAAAGCTTTTGTCTATGAAGGCGGTAGTTATAAGAATGCTGCTAAGTCAGATTCTGAAGCGATTGCTACTAGTCTTCCGTTATTCAAAGGTTTGTTAGCTCAGTCTTCACAAGCATTTGGAACAGGAACCATTGCTGATGCTGAATGGGAAAAGCTATCAACTGACTATGCAAAGGTAAAAGAGATCAAACAAGATAAGTTAACTGAGGATATGAAAGCATTTATAACTCAGATAATAAGTGCTTATGAGAGTCTGCAAACGTTTAAAACTGGTGGAGATAAAAAGGTATTATGGCAGTCGCAGCAGGCAGCGCTTGACGCTTTTAGCAATTACGCAAAATGGGTTTCAAAACTATCATAATGAAATGTAAAATTTAATTTTGACGCGCACTTCCAAAGAAGGAAAGGAGACAGTGATTCTCCTTTCCTTCTTTATTGCTTAATTTTTCAACGATTCTACATAAATCATTATTTTTTATCAAAGACTAAATCTTGCTTAAAACTCGATTTTATAAAATTGTACAACGTCCAATTGTTTGATACGATAAATACGTATCTTCCTATCTGTAACGAAAAATGATAAAAGGGTGAGAAATATGCAACACCTCGTATTAGCCTCAGGATCTCCACGTCGAAAAGAACTTCTAGAAAATCTGAAACTTTCCTTCGATGTTTCCGTCAGTAATATAGATGAATCCGTCGATGAAAATTTTACTCCTGAAGAAATGGTTATGCAAATTGCTTTTAACAAGGCAAAAGCTGTATCAGAACAGTATCCAGACTCCTATATAATTGGAGCAGACACAGCCGTGTTGTTTCAAAACCAAATTTTAGGAAAACCTAAAAATGAACAGGAGTCTATTCAGGTATTAAAAGCATTATCAAATCATACTCATGAAGTGATAACAGGAGTAGCAATCATTTACAACGATACACATTCCTTATTTTATGAAAAAACAGAAGTTACCTTTTGGGATTTATCAGATGAAGAAATAACAGATTATGTTGCTTCTGGTGAACCAAAGGACAAAGCAGGTTCTTACGGTATACAGGAGCTCGGTTCATCCCTCGTAAAGCATATAAAAGGAGATTATTTTGCTGTTGTTGGATTACCAGTATCACGTACATTAAGGGAATTAAGGAAATTGGGATTTAAAAAGTAAAATCTTATATAAGTGCACCCGAGCGGACCGAGTATCCTAACAAATTGGATAGGAGGAACGTAGTTGAATTCATCAGCACTTATGATTCGAGATTATCCCCAAGAGGAAAGGCCGCGTGAACGATTAGTTACCGAAGGCCCAGAGAGTCTTTCAAATCTAGAGTTATTAGCTATACTTTTACGAACTGGTTCCAAGGAAGAGTCAGTTATTCAGCTTTCAAACCGCTTATTACACCAATTCGAAGGATTACGATTACTAAAGGATGCAACAGTTGAAGAAATTACAGCAATTAAAGGGATAGGGCAAGCAAAAGCTGTCCAGATTATGGCTTCTATCGAACTTGGAAGAAGAATTGGCAAACTCCAATATGAAGACCGATATGTTATTCGCTCACCTGAGGATGGTGCGAAATATGTTATGGAGGATATGCGATTTTTGTCTCAAGAGCATTTTGTATGCTTGTACTTAAACACAAAAAATCAAGTAATCCATAGACAGACAATCTTTATAGGAAGTTTAAATGCCTCCATTGTTCATCCAAGAGAAGTTTATAAAGAAGCTTTTAGAAGATCAGCTGCATCTATTATTTGTGTTCATAATCATCCCTCCGGTGATCCTACTCCAAGCAGGGAGGATATAGAAGTGACGAAAAGACTTGTCGAATGTGGTAAGATAATCGGTATAGAGCTTTTGGACCATTTAATAATTGGTGAGCATAAATATGTAAGTTTGAAAGAAAAAGGCTATGTGTGACTACTGTTATTTTTTCATGTAGTACGTTATAATATTTGTTATGGGTTTTTTACTTAAACACACTTATCTATATCATTTGTAATTCGTATCAGAAAGGAAGATACATATCATGTTTGGAATTGGTACTCGAGACCTTGGAATAGATTTAGGAACTGCAAATACACTTGTTTTTATTAAAGGAAAAGGAATTGCTGTGAGAGAACCCTCAGTAGTTGCTATGCAAACTGATACAAAACAAATTGTTGCAGTTGGAAATGATGCGAAGAATATGATTGGGCGTACGCCAGGAAACGTTGTAGCTCTTCGTCCGATGAAGGATGGGGTTATTGCTGATTATGAAACAACCGCAACAATGATGAAGTATTACATAAACCAAGCGGTTAGAAATAAGAGTATCTTCGCAAGAAAGCCATATATCATGGTTTGTGTACCATCTGGAATTACAGCTGTTGAGCAACGTGCAGTAATTGATGCAACACGACAGGCTGGTGCAAGAGATGCATATCCAATTGAAGAACCATTTGCTGCTGCAATCGGAGCGAATCTTCCTGTTTGGGAACCAACTGGCAGTATGATTGTTGATATTGGTGGAGGAACGACAGAGGTTGCAATTATTTCTTTAGGTGGAATTGTAACAAGTCAATCGATCCGTATCGCTGGGGACGAAATGGATGATGCAATTATCCAATACATTCGTAAGACGTATAATCTTATGATCGGGGATCGTACCGCAGAAGCAATTAAAGTTGAGATAGGTTCTGCAGGATCACCAGAAGGTATAGAAAACATGGAGATTCGTGGGAGAGACTTATTGACAGGTCTCCCTAAGACAATTGAAATTACTGCTGATGAAATTGCATCTGCTTTACATGATACAGTATATGCAATTGTAGATGCCGTGAAAAATACTCTTGAAAAGACACCACCTGAATTAGCGGCAGATATTATGGACCGTGGTATTGTGTTAGCGGGCGGTGGAGCATTATTACGCAATCTGGATAAGATAATTAGTGAAGAAACAAGTATGCCGGTATTAATCGCTGAAAATCCATTAGATTGTGTCGCAATTGGTACGGGTAAAGCTCTTGATCATATCCATTTATTTAAAGGAAAATCAAAGGACTACCGATAAACGTGGTAGATTCTACCAGGAGGAGCTTTTACCCACTATTACGTTAAAAAGTGGGTTTTTCCTTCCAGAAATATATCAGTTTGAATTAGTGGGGATTACGTCCCCACTTTACGTGTTATTAATGAAATATGAAAGCTACGTAAGAGGGTGTAATTTATGCCACAATTTTTTCTTAATAAACGATTAATTATTCTACTTGTCTGTCTCATCTTTCTGGTGGCATTAATCGGATTTTCCTTAAAAGAGCGGGAAGAATTGTCCTGGCCAGAAAAATTCTTAAAGGATTCAGTTGGATGGGTCCAAGGATTATTTCATACGCCGGCTCAATCTATTTCTGGATTTTTTGAGAATGTAAATGATATTAAAAATACGTTCGAAGAGAATAAAATTTTGAAGGAAAAACTTGAAGCTTATGGGCAACTAGAGGCAAAAGTGCAAGAACTTGAAAAAGAAAAACAAAAGCTTGAAGAGGTTTTAGACAAAACAGAGTCTCTTAGCGGGTTTACAAAAATTCAAGCCACAGTTATTGGGAGAAATCCTGATCAATGGCATGAGGTTATCACAATAAATAAAGGTACTCAGCATGGGGTTGAGCAGAATATGGCTGTCATCACCTCAAAAGGCTTAATTGGTAAGGTAAAACATTCTAATGCCCTAACATCCACTGTTCAGCTATTAAGTTCTCCAGATCGAATAAATCGTATTTCAGCATATATACAAGGCGAGGCAAAGATAATGGGCTTAATAGAAGGATATGATCAGGAAAAAAAAGCATTGTTATTTAAAATCAATACTCCAGATGCTGAAATAGAAAAGGATCAAAAGGTACTAACCTCGGGATATGGTGGTGTTTTCCCAAGTGAATTGTACATTGGTGAAGTTATGGAAGTTGTACCTGATGATTATGGATTAACAAAAACTGCTTATATAAAACCAGCAGCTGATTTTTATGAAATAGATCATGTTATCGTAGTTGAAAGAACAATGATTGTTCCAGAGGAAGAGGAGGAAGAATAGGTGAAGAAAGTTGTTCTTCCAGTAATTATGGGATTTTTCTTTCTGTTTGAAAGTAGTTTTGTCGATGTCGTTCCGGCTGAAATTTTCCATAAAGACCAAGTATTTGTTCCTCGATTCATACTGATACTTAGTATTTTCATTACGATATATCAATCAAAACTTGGTGGAATATTATATGGCATTATTCTGGGGCTTTTGTATGATGTCATTTATACAGAGGTTTTAGGTGTTTATATGTTTTCCATGCCGTTAATTGCCTATATTATTTCCCAGGCAAGCAGGATTTTACAAACCAATATTATTATTATTTCTATATTAAGCATTCTTGGAGTTGTCATTTTAGAGTTTTTTGTATTTGGTGTTAATCTATCAATCGGAGTTGCAACAATGTCGTTTGACAGATTTTTAGAACTACGTGTACTGCCTACTGTTATATTAAATAGTATTTTTGTCACATTATTTTCATTTCCATTTAAAAAAATACTAGGTAAGCTTCAAATAGAAGAGTAAACTAGAAGTTAGGGTAAACCTCTAATAAAAGTCATTTTTGTAATGTTACTAGTCCTAATCTAAGAAAATTTCATTTTTAACAGGAAAACGGGTGTCTTTTGTTGAATTATTAATCGTTGAGGTGAACGTCGTGAAAGGACAAAAACAGCAATATGTTACTATAAAAGGGACAAAAGACGGGCTAACGTTACATCTCGATGATTCTTGTTCATTTAATGAGCTTATCGTAGATTTAGAGGACAAGCTTTCGTTGAATCAAAAACGGAATGATGATGTTCCGATTGTGCCTGTTAAAGTAAAAACTGGGAATCGTTATTTAACTCGAAAACAAGAGGAGCATATTCGCTCTATTATTCGAAATAAAAAGCATTTAGTCGTTGATACAGTGGAAAGTGATGTAATTTCTAAACAAGAAGCTCTTGAGATTAAGAGAAACCTAGAAGTAATATCAGTTGCTAGAATGATCCGCTCTGGACAAGTATTAAAGGTTGAGGGTGACCTCATGCTAATTGGTGATGTCAATCCAGGTGGAACTGTGATTGCGAGTGGTAATATCTTTATCATGGGTGCATTACGAGGAGTAGCACACGCAGGTTTTGATGGACGTAGAGACGCCATTATCTCTGCTTCGATAATGAAGCCAACACAGCTTCGAATTGGTGATATAATGAATAGAGCACCAGATTCGATACAAAACGAAAGTAATCTCATGGAATGTGCATATATCGATGAAAATGAGACCATTGTAGTAGATAGATTACAGCAGTTATCGCATTTAAGGCCTAATTTAACAAGGTTAGAAGGGGGAATCTAGCTGTGGGAGAGGCAATAGTCATAACTTCAGGTAAAGGTGGAGTTGGTAAAACAACTACGTCTGCCAACGTAGGAACTTCCTTAGCTGTTTTAGGTAAACGGGTATGTCTAGTTGATACAGATATAGGCCTACGAAATTTAGATGTTGTAATGGGGCTTGAAAATCGCATCATCTATGATTTAGTAGATGTTGTTCAAGGACGTTGCAAATTAAAACAAGCGTTAGTTAAGGATAAGAGATTTGAGGATCATCTTTACCTTTTACCAGCTGCACAAACAAGTGACAAAACAGCTGTACAGCCAGAGCAAATGAAAAAACTTGTTGAAGAGTTAAAGCAAGACTTTGATTATATCGTAATCGATTGCCCAGCGGGTATTGAACAAGGATTCCAAAATGCTGTAGCTGGTGCAGATAAAGCAATCGTTGTTACGACTCCGGAAACTTCCGCAGTTCGTGATGCTGACCGTATTATTGGATTACTAGAAAAAGAAGAAATTGAACCACCGAAACTAATCATCAATCGTATCCGTAACCATATGGTTCAAACGGGTGATATGCTTGATATTGATGAAATTGTTACTCATTTATCAATCGACTTGATTGGAATTGTAGCTGATGATGATGCAGTAATTAAAGCATCAAACTCAGGTGAACCAATCGCTTTAAATTCAGATAGCAAAACAGCAATCTCATATCGAAATATTGCTAGAAGGATTTTAGGAGAATCTATTCCACTTCAATCATTAGAAAATGATGAAAAAGGAATGTTCTCAAAGATTAAAAAATTCTTCGGCGTCCGTTAACCACCTTTAAAACAAGGTGGTATTTTTTTGAATATTTTTTAAAGAATAAGTCAGTATGTTAGTACAAATTGGTGATGATACAAAGTTGGTGTGGGTAAAAAACTGGAATTGTACCCACTCAGGTTAGCAAAAAGAAATGAGTGGGTAAGTAAAGC